>NZ_JACJES010000040.1:0-9389 GCF_014164175.1 Pseudoalteromonas sp. SG44-5
TGCTTGGTAACAATAGCGTTTTGGACCCACCTGACCCCATGCCGAACTCAGTAGTGAAACGAAACAGCGCCGATGATAGTGTAGCATTTGCTATGTGAAAGTAGGACATTGCCAGGCTCCAAATTTAGTCGAGAGACTTTAAATTGAATAAATTATAAAAATAAGAAAATTGAAACGAATTTTCTTGGTAACAATAGCGTTTTGGACCCACCTGACCCCATGCCGAACTCAGTAGTGAAACGAAACAGCGCCGATGATAGTGTAGCATTTGCTATGTGAAAGTAGGACATTGCCAGGATTTAAATTAAAGAAACCCGTTACAGTAATGTAACGGGTTTTTTGCTTTTTAGAATTTATAAAGTAAGCACAAGCTATTTAAAAAGTGAAAGCGTACTTACTGCTTGCATGCTAAAATTCTGCTTTATATAACCGTGTAATTGAGGTTTCTATTGCCTACTACTGATTATCAACAAGTATTGAATGACATAACCCAAGAGGTAGCTCCCTTATTATCACAAGGTAAAGTGGCCGATTATATTCCGGCGTTGGCAGAGGTTGATCCCGAACAATTTTCTATTGCTATTTACACTACCTCAGGCGAAACATTTTGTGCGGGTGATTGTACGCAACAATTTACTATTCAATCTGTATCAAAAGTAATGACATTAACGTTAGCATTACAACGTTATGGTGATGAGCTGTGGCATCGCGTGGGGAAAGAGCCATCAGGAACTGCATTTAATTCGCTTACTCAGTTGGAATTTGAAAAAGGCATACCTCGTAACCCATTTATTAATGCAGGTGCGATTGTAACCTGCGATGCTTTATACAGTCGCTTATCGGCTCCTATGCATACTATGCTTGAAACATTTCGGGCTTTATCGGGGAATAGGTGTATAGCAATAGATAAAAAGGTAGCAAACTCAGAATATGAGTTTAGGCATAGAAATGCGGCTATGGGGCATTTAATGAAGTCATTTGGTAACTTTGAAAATGAAGTGGATGATGTGCTTTGGGCTTACTTTAACTTTTGTGCTATTGAACTAAATTGTATTGAACTGGCAAAAGCGTATAATTTTTTAGCTAATAATGGGATTGATAACACTTCAGGTAAACGGGTGTTACCGAGCCGTCAAACTAAGCAGCTTAACTCTTTACTCTTTACCAGTGGTTTATATGATGCAGCAGGTGACTTTGGTTATAGGGTAGGTATGCCGGGGAAATCTGGGGTGTCTGGTACGGTTTTAGCGGTATTACCTAATAAATTTACTGTTGCGGTATGGTCACCAGGGTTAAACTCTTTTGGCAACTCGGTGGCGGGAATAGCAGCATTAGAGCTGCTATCAAAAAAACTCGACATTTCAATATTTTAAGGAGCTATTGCTCCTTAAAATCTTATTTATCCCAGTAGACTAGTTCGAGGCAATCTTCGCGCTCTGGTAAACCACGAGATAAGCGAGGAGAGTGCTGCACTAATACTTCAAAGCTTGCTCTGTTAGCGTATTTACTTATTTGTGATAATGACGAGTAGGTAATTGCTTTTTGCTGGTGTTTTGCTGAGTTACTGACGTTTATTTTATGATAAACATTGGCAGATAAATCATGTAAAACCGCCGCAAGCGCACAATCACCAGCACCATTGGTGTTTTTGATTGAATCAGGGCCACCCATAAATGGGGCTGTGTGGCTATAGGCTCTAATTGGATCATCACAGTCAGCTTTGCGCATAGCACGTGAGAACTCATAACGATTAAAATCTGGAATTGCACCAGGTAATAATGTGTACTCGGTTTCGCGTTTTAATTGCTCGTCAACGTAACCTGCCATGAATAAGCCTTTTTCACCGGCAGTACAAATTACTAAGTCGACCCAATCAAGCGCTTTATCAGCTGCTAAAAGGGGATCTTCAAAACCAGTAATTGCCAAGCCTTCCTCTTCGTTCATTGCAAGAATATCGACATGCTTTTCAACAAAGTTAGCCCACCAGGTTGGATCTTGTTCAATTAAGAATTTAGTTCCAAGTGTAAGTACCACAGGTACACCAGCATCATTAGCGTATTTAACCGCTTGTATGGTGGCTTCTGTCATGGTTTCTGCGCCTTGAGTGCGCATTAAATAAGCACTGATCACCAACGCGGAAGAATTTTCAATAAGGCTTTTATCGATAGATTCAGGGCGTAAGTGGTTCATTAACCCTGCACTTATAGCAAAGGTTCGCTCACCAGTTTCATCAATTAGTGTAAAGCAGCGACCAATTGGCCCATCTACTGGTTGTAAATAATCTAAATCTACGCGGCTTGAGGTATTACATAAAAAACGATAAGCATAACTGCCTATATTTATGTTTTCACTCATTACGCCCAATAGCACAGATCTGTCATCGGCAAGTACTGAATAGTTGTGCATAGTATTACCAACGGTTCCGCCAGCATACTCGTAGTCAACCATTTCATGTAGCTTTAAACGCTCATATAAGGCGTTAGTGACGTCACTATCTATAACTTGTGACATGCCTCGTTGCAGCTTAAATTCATCAAGGAAAGCTTGATCGACCTTGGCTTCGATATCGACAACAATCTGATCGATTCCGGTAATATAGCTACTGTGTAATCTTTCTGTGGCGTTAAGTTGATTAGTTAGTGGATCTTTGGCTTCCACTGGAAAATAATGTTTATGCCTGCGACGTCCAGGAAATTTCATTTGCTACCCGTATTGTGAGCTAAATAAAAAAAGCGTGAGATTATAGCGCGAATCCCCCCTTAGGAGCCACGATAAACCGTTTTAATTTGTTTTATTTTTGCAATAAATGCCGTAATTACGCACTTTAATTAGCTAACTTGATATAATTCATGCATAAAAAATAATTAAAGTAGCTTCAATGAACGAACGATTTGATGACAACTATTGGATGCAACAAGCGTTAACGTACGCAAAGCAAGCAGAACAACTAGATGAGATCCCTGTTGGTGCCATTCTTGTTAAAGACAATCAGCTTGTTGCTGCAGGGTATAACCGTTCTATTACTGATAATGACCCATCAGCTCATGCTGAAATGATGGCTGTACGTAAAGGCGGTAAAGCACTTAATAATTATCGTTTAATTGATTGCACGCTTTATGTGACCTTAGAGCCATGCTCTATGTGCGCGGGGTTATTAGTGCACAGTAGAATTAAGCGTTTAGTGTTTGGTGCTGCCGATGCTAAAACAGGATCTGCTGGCTCGATTATGAATTTGTTGCAAGAGCCTAAGCTAAATCATCAGGTGGAGGTATTAGGTGGTGTACTAGAGGGGCAGTGCGCTACTATTATATCTGACTTTTTTAAGCGCAGAAGAGCGCAAATTAAGGCAGCCAAAAAGGCTGCTCGTAATAGCAATGAACTTTAACTTGCTGCCATTAAAGCATCTAGCTCTGCCATTTTTTGCATTGCAAACATTCGGCGGCGCCAAATTATTTTTTTATGTAAATTACGCAGCATAACGCGGCGTCGAGTTGCTGTTGAGTTAATTGTTTTTCGTTTGAATCTTTGCGTGCGTTTACGTTTTAGCATGTTTTCTCCTAATGCAATAATGAGAAATGCACAAATTATATCCAAATTACTCAGATGTTTATCATTAATTAATGTGAATATATAATTAACACACATTATTGAACATTTGATGACAAGTAAACAGTTTTTTAATTACCCAGGGCGTATTTACTTAGAGTAATGAATTAGTTGTTATTATTATCGTTTGTCAGTTTACTATTTTGCTTCAACCTCATCCCCAATTTTAGGGGCAACTACAGGTGCTTCTGGTTTTTCTTCTATTGCGTTATTTTCATCAAGCCAAACTAGGGCATCGTAATAACGGCGAATATTATCAACATAGCTCACCGCAACATCACCACGAGAATAGCCATAACGCGTTTTTCGGTAGTAACGTTTTTTAATTAGTAATGGTAAGCGCTTTTTAACATCGGCCCACTTATCAGGGCTTGCGCCTTGTTGTTTAGTAATAATTCGTGCGTCGTTTACATGTCCCCAGCCTACATTATACGCAGCAAGTGCGAGCCAGGTTCTGTCTGGTTGTGGAATACGATCAGGGATACGTTTAATTAGTTTACTTAAGTATTTTGCGCCACCGCGAATATTTTGCTCTGGCTCTAGCCTATTAGTAACCCCAACCTGCTTAGCTGTATTACGGGTTAGCATCATAATTCCTCGCACCCCAGTTGGGGATTTTGCTCGCGGGTTCCACATAGACTCTTGATAGCTTAATGCTGCGAGTAAACGCCAATCAAGTGTTCCTGCATATTGTTCAAACCATGGTTGGTATTTAGGCAGTGTTTCTTTTATTGCTTCAATATAGGCAAGTGTATTTACGTAGTTAAATTGACGAACGTGACCAAAGTATTTTTCTTCAAGTACATAAAGTTGATTATTTTGTTTTGCTTCACCAAAAAAAGGGACTAATAAAGCATAAAGCGAATCGTCATTTGATTTACGCAGCATCCACGCGATCGGGTCGTTATGCGTAATTGAAAAACCAATACTTAAATTAGGGTGATAACGACGAAATAACGATAACGTATGGGTGTCGGCTAAAGTGTAATCTATTTCGCCATCAATAACGGCTTGTAGTAACTCTTCTTCGTCAAATTCTTCGGTTTCGCTCCAGTTAAGTTCTGGATTGCTTTTTTTTACTTTTTGTAAAGTAAGTGAGTGACTACTTTTAGCTATAACCATGAGATTACCAGTTAAATCATCATAGTCGCGTGGTCGCTCTATACCTTGTTTATACACTAGTTTTTGACTAATGGTTCGGTAGGTAGGGCCAAAACGATATTGTTGTGCACGTGTTTTATTATAGGTAAGGCCTGAGGCAATTAAATCAAGATCACCGCTTTGCAGGCGTGCAAACATGTCTGATAAATTAAAAAATGGGACTATTTCAAGCTCTACACCTAAATAGTCTGCAAAGGCCTGAGAAAGCTCGTATTCAAAGCCTTGCTCACCTTGTACTGCCTGATAATAGTTACTGGCACTGGCTAATGTACCCACTCTAATTTTGTTTTGCGCTTTTATTTGGGCAAGTTGAGTCGACTGCTCTTGTATATCGCATGCACACAACAGCATAACTAAAGTAATAATTATGATTAGTTTTTCTTTCAACATTGTTTGCCTCTTTAACGCCCTAATCCCCGTTATAACAAAACTTAGCCATTACGTCACTTAGCGTTTAGTTTTATTCGTTTCGAGTGGCTGTAAATAAAGAAAAAAAGTTAATTTTATGAAAAGCGAAATTATGAGTTAAATCTAAGTGCTACTTAGACTATAATGTTGCCCTAAAATATCGTTCAATCCCTAACCCCGGATGAAATTATCTATGTTGATCCTTCGTGGTGCACCAGCACTTTCAGAGTTCAGAGTTAATAAAATTTTAGCGCGTTGCCAACAATCGCAACTTCCTGTCACCAACGTATATGCTGAATATGCGCACTTTGCCGACTTAACATCGCCATTGAGTAGCGCTGAGCAAACCAAGCTTGAAAAACTATTAACCTACGGTCCAACTATTGCTGAGCATACCCCAGCAGGTAAACTTGTATTAGTAACACCTCGCCCTGGCACTATTTCGCCTTGGGCTTCTAAAGCAACCGACATAGCCCATAACTGTGGCTTAAAGCAGGTTCATCGTGTTGAACGCGGTATTGCTTATTATGTTGAAGGTGAGCTAAACGCAGAGCAACTTTTACAAGTAACGGCGTTATTACATGACCGTATGACCGAAGCAACACATAGCCAGTTTGAGGATGCTGCGCAACTATTTCGCAGTGATGCACCGCGTCAAATGTCATCTGTAGACATTTTAAGTGGTGGGCGAGAAGCGCTTGCAATTGCTAACGTTGAACAAGGTTTTGCCCTTGCAGATGACGAAATAGATTACCTAGTAGAAAACTTTATAAAGTTAGGCCGTAATCCTAACGATATCGAATTGTTTATGTTTGCCCAAGCAAACTCAGAGCATTGTCGTCATAAAATATTTAATGCAGACTGGACAATCGATGGTGAAGAGCAGCCAAAGTCGCTGTTCAAGATGATTAAAAATACTTTTGAGAAAAACCCTGAAAATGTATTGTCGGCATATAAAGACAATGCCGCGGTAATGAAAGGCTCAAAAGCGGGGCGCTTCTTCCCCAATGCGCAAGGTGAATATGCGTATCATCAAGAAGACATCGAAATACTAATGAAAGTTGAAACTCATAATCACCCAACCGCCATAGCGCCATTTTCAGGTGCTGCTACAGGCTCAGGTGGTGAAATACGTGATGAAGGTGCTACTGGCCGTGGTTCTAAGCCTAAAGCTGGTTTAGTTGGCTTTACTGTTTCTAACTTACGTATTCCTGGTTACGAGCAACCGTGGGAAAGTGATTTTGGTAAACCTGGGCGTATTGTTACCGCTTTGGATATTATGACTGAAGGGCCGCTTGGCGGCGCTGCATTTAATAATGAGTTTGGCCGTCCTAACTTGTTAGGTTACTTTCGTACCTATGAAGAGCAAGTGACAAGCCATAATGGCCTTGAGGTACGTGGTTACCACAAACCAATTATGCTTGCCGGTGGTTTAGGTAATATTCGCACAGACCATGTACAAAAAGGTGAAATTCCTGTTGGTGCTAAGCTCATTGCTTTAGGTGGCCCAGCAATGAACATAGGTTTAGGCGGCGGTGCAGCATCAAGCATGGCGTCTGGGCAATCAAATGAAGATTTAGATTTTGCTTCAGTACAACGCGAAAACCCAGAAATGGAACGTCGTTGCCAAGAAGTTATCGACAAATGTTGGCAGCTAGGTGATGAAAACCCAATTGCGTTTATTCACGATGTGGGCGCCGGTGGTTTATCAAACGCATTTCCTGAACTAGTAAATGACGGTGGCCGTGGTGGTAAGTTTCAACTACGCGATATTCCAAATGATGAGCCAGGTATGGCACCACACGAAATTTGGTGTAACGAATCGCAAGAGCGTTATGTACTTGCCGTAGGTGTTGAAGATTTTGACCGTTTTGAAGCTATTTGTAAGCGCGAACGAGCACAGTACGCGGTAATAGGCGAAGCGACTGCTGAGCCACACCTAACGGTTGCCGATAGCCACTTTGATAATAACCCTGTTGATTTACCACTAGACGTATTATTAGGTAAAGCACCTAAAATGCATCGCGATGTAACCTCAAAGCAGGTTGTAGGTAAAGCACTTGATGTTACAAATATTAATGTAGCAGATGCGGCGCAGCGTTTATTGCGCTTACCAACCATTGCAGAAAAAACCTTCCTTATTACAATTGGCGATCGCTCGGTAACAGGCTTAGTAGCGCGCGACCAAATGGTTGGCCCTTGGCAAGTGCCTGTGGCTAACTGTGCTGTAACTGCTGCTACATACGATACTTACCATGGTGAAGCTATGTCGTTGGGCGAGCGCACTCCTGCAGCGCTATTAAATTACGCTGCATCGGCGCGTTTAGCTGTGGCAGAGTCGTTAACAAATATTGCCTGTGCAAATATTGGTAGCCTTGAAAATATTAAGCTTTCGGCTAACTGGATGGCAGCAGCGGGTCACCCTGGTGAAGATGCTGGTTTATATGAAGCAGTAAAAGCCATAGGTGAAGAACTTTGCCCAGCGCTTGGTTTAACAATTCCAGTAGGTAAAGATTCTATGTCGATGAAAACGACATGGAAAGATGAAGGTGATTCACAAGAGAAATCAGTAACATCACCGCTATCGTTAATTATCACTGCCTTTGGCCGTGTTGACGATGTACGTAAAACAGTGACACCGCAGCTACGTACCGACAAAGGCGAAACATCACTTATTTTAGTTGACTTAGGTGCGGGTAAAAACCGCATGGGCGCATCAAGCTTAGCGCAGGTTTATAAGCAATTAGGTGATATAACGCCTGATGTTGATAGCCCAGAGTTATTAAAAGGCTTTTATAACGCCATGCAAGTATTGGTAGCTGATAGTAAGTTACTTGCTTATCATGACCGTTCAGACGGTGGTTTATTTACCACAGTTGCCGAAATGGCATTTGCTGGCCACACAGGTGTAACTGTTGATATTAATGGCTTAACAGGCAACGACATTGAAGCGCTTTACAACGAAGAGCTTGGCGCTGTTATTCAAGTGGCTAATAGTGATTTAGATGCAGTTAATGCGGTACTTAAAGATCATGGCTTAGCGACAATCAGCCATATTATAGGCACGCTTAATAGCGACGATGCGATTGTATTTAACCGTGGTAAAAATACCGTGCTGAGTAACACGCGTACAGAGCTGCGTACTATGTGGGCAGAAACAACGTATCAAATGCAGGCGCGTCGCGATAACCCTGAGTGCGCTAAGCAAGAGTTTGATGCCAAATTTGATGTTAAAGATCCTGGCTTAAACGTTAAGTTAAACTTTGACTTAAACGAAGATATAGCAGCACCGTATATTGCAACGGGCGCTAAACCACCAATGGCTATTTTACGTGAGCAAGGAGTTAACTCTCATCTAGAAATGGCTGCCGCATTTAATCGTGCTGGTTTTGCTGCCATTGATGTACACATGAGCGATATTCTAGAAGGGCGTTTATCGCTTGAGCAGTTTAAAGGCTTAGTGGCATGTGGTGGTTTCTCTTACGGTGACGTATTAGGTGCAGGCGAAGGTTGGGCTAAGTCGATATTGTTTAACGACATGGCGCGTGAACAGTTCCAAAGCTTTTTCCACCGTGAAGATACCTTTAGTTTAGGTGTGTGTAACGGTTGCCAAATGTTATCTACTTTAAAAGAGTTGATCCCAGGTACTGAGCATTGGCCACGTTTTGTAACGAATAAGTCAGAGCGTTTTGAAGCACGTTTTAGCTTAGTAGAAATACAAGAAAATCCATCGGTATTCTTTAATGGTATGGCTGGTTCGCGTATGCCAATTGCAGTATCGCACGGTGAAGGTCATGCTGAATTTGCAAACGATAACGCAGTTAAAGCAGCATTAGACTCGGGTACTGTAGCGGTTAAGTTTGTAGATAACTACGGTAATCCTACAACGCAATACCCAGCAAATCCAAATGGCTCGCCAGAAGGGATTACAGGTATTACCTCAACCGATGGACGTGCAACAGTAATGATGCCGCATCCTGAGCGCGTATTCCGTGCTGTTGCTAACTCTTGGCACCCAGATGAGTGGCGAGAAGATAGCCCGTGGATGCGTATGTTCCGCAACGCGCGTAAAAATGTAGGTTAATAACCTAACTGCTCAATTTAGGTTCATTTAAGTTGAGTATAATAAAAAGGCTGCCTTGTGCAGCCTTTTTTGTTTATGATTACCTAGAACCTAGAACCTAGAACCTAGAACCTAGAACCTAGAACCTAGA
>NZ_JACJES010000041.1:0-2868 GCF_014164175.1 Pseudoalteromonas sp. SG44-5
GAGCCTAGAGCCTAGAGCCTAGAGCCTAGAGCCTAGAGCTTTATTTTAGGCACAAAAAAACCTTGCTCACTTACGTGGCAAGGTTTTTATTAAAGAGTCGTTGCTTATTTCGGCGTTGTAAAGCTTACTGGGCGACGTTCTTTACGAGGACCGCTGCGCTTATCACCGCGTGCGCTGTCATCTTTATTAAAGCTGCGTTTTTCACCGCCAGCTGGACGCTCAGAGCGTTCGCCACGTGGCTCAGCAGGACCTTGATCAGCAGTGATTGTTAAGCCCATAGGACGTTTACAAATAAACACTTTTTGGAAATGATCAAGTACATCTTTAGGCATGTTTTTCGGTAATTGAACCGTGCTGTGATTATCGTGTAGACGAATATCACCAATAAACTTGCTTGAAATGTCAGCTTCGTTAGCAATAGCGCCAACAATGTTCTTAACCTGAACACCATGTTCACGACCTACTTCAATACGGTATGTATCCATAGGACCTGCATCACGGCTGTTACGCTCACGAGGTTTTCGTTCAGCGCGCTCGCCACCACGTTCACCGCCACGTTCGTTACGACGACCACGATCACCACGGTCATTGCTACGTGGGTTACGATCATTGCGCTCGTTACGTTCGCGAGGTTGAATCTTAACTTCTTCAACCTTAATTGGTGATTGTTGCTGTGCTAAACACAGTAACGCACCAGCAAGGTCTTCAGCAGAAAGTTCAAGCTTTTGAGCCATGTTTGCTGCTACTTCATTAAAGAAAGTAATATCTTTGTTTTCAAGAGCAAGTGTTAACTTGGCTTGTAACGCTTCGATACGTTTTTCTTCAACAATTTTAGCTGTTGGTAATTCAACTTGTGCAATATCTGAATTCGTATGACGAATGATATTTTTAAGTAAATAACGTTCGTTATGTTTTACGAATAAGATTGCTTTACCAGTACGACCAGCACGACCTGTACGGCCGATACGGTGAACGTAGGCTTCAGAATCTTGTGGAATATCGTAGTTGATAACTAAACTTAAACGGTCAACATCTAGACCACGTGCCGCTACGTCTGTTGCAATAACAACATTTAGCATGCCGCTTTTTAAGCGCTCTACTGTGCGTTCACGTGCTTGCTGGTTCATGTCACCGTTAAGTGGAGCGGCAGAGAAACCTTCGCGCTCTAATAATTCAGCAAGCTGTACTGTATCGTTACGCGTACGTACGAAAACAATAGCGCCTTCATATTGCTCAGCTTCTAAAAAGCGAACAATGGCTTTATTTTTATGAATGCTTGCATTCCAAAACACTTGCTCTACTGATGAAACAGTTGAGTTACGCGCAGAGATATGAACCTGTTCAGGATTGTTCATATACTTGCTGCTGATGTTTTGAATTTGCTTAGGCATGGTCGCAGAGAAAAGACATGTTTGCTTTTCGCGCGGTGTTTTTTCCATGATGCTTTCTACATCATCGATAAAGCCCATACGTAACATTTCATCGGCTTCATCAAGTACAAGTGCTTGTAGAGCATCAAACTTGATAGTGCCACGGTTAATATGATCGATTAAGCGACCTGGAGTAGCTACGATAACTTGCGCGCCACGACGAAGTGCACTTAGTTGGATACTGTAGCTTTGGCCACCATAAAGTGCCAATACTTCAATACCACGAACATGTTTAGCATATTGTTCAAATGCCTCAGCAACTTGGATCGCAAGCTCACGGGTTGGTGTGAGTACAAGGATCTGTGGCTGTTTCACAGACGGGTCAATATTATTTAATAGTGGTAGTGCAAATGCTGCGGTTTTACCTGTACCCGTTTGAGCTAGTCCCAGTACGTCCTTTCTTTCTAGCAATAACGGTATACATTGAGCTTGGATTTCAGATGGTGTCTTGTAACCCAACTCTTCAACTGCCTTCAAAATTGCAGGAGAAAGATTTAGAGATTCAAACGTGACTGGTTCTGACATTAATACGCCTCAACGAATTTAAAGAGGCGCGCATTATAAAGGATAAATGCGGTAAATGCTTGTAGAAATTACAACTAATTTATAGGTGATTGATGTTGGTCGAAATTTAACCAGCTAAGTAACTAGATTACTTAACTGGTTAACATATTTGATACAGAACTTATTGATAAAGTCCAAGATTCTCTTTGGCGTAGGCCTCAAACTCTGTAAAACCACCAATGTGTTTTTGGTCTACAAAGATTTGCGGCACTGTTGGGCAAGGTTTGCCGGCAGACTTTTCAAGATCTTCTTTACTTATGCCTTCTTTAATAATGTCGATATAGCGAAATTTAAAATCATCACGTTCATTTGATAGTTGTTCTGCTACGTCTTTAGCACGAACACAAAATGGGCAGCCTTCACGACCAAAAATTACAGTTAACATAGTGAACTCCTCAATTAAATTGCTACTAGTGTAACCAATTGAGTTAAATATTAAAGAGCAAACAAGCGATTAAGCTGTTCGCTTTTATTGATATGCCTTAGGGATCAGCGTTTTTAAATAATCGCTACTGTTATTGGGCGCTTAATGTGGTGTTAAAAGTAAAATAAATAATTTTTTGAAAAATCATCTTGAAAACACTTTTGCAGTCCATATATAGATAAGTAGAGGACGCCTGATGGGTCCTTGTTAAACAGAAGTAATTGAAATTTATATTATTAATTAAACTTCATTTGTGTTTGTTCATTAGAAATGCACAACTGAAATATCGCTTAAATATGAGGATATTATTATGCGTACAGTAGATTTATCACCCCTTTATCGTTCATTCATCGGTTTCGATCATTTAGCGTCTTTAATGGATGCGGCAGCAAGTTCAGATAAGCAGCCAAGCTTTCCTCCTTACAATATCGAAGCGCTCGATAAAGACAA
>NZ_JACJES010000041.1:2968-8331 GCF_014164175.1 Pseudoalteromonas sp. SG44-5
TCACCCCTTTATCGTTCATTCATCGGTTTCGATCATTTAGCGTCTTTAATGGATGCGGCAGCAAGTTCAGATAAGCAGCCAAGCTTTCCTCCTTACAATATCGAAGCGCTCGATAAAGACAAATATAGAATCACTATGGCGGTTGCTGGTTTTAGCGAAAGCGAGCTGAGCATAGAATCAGAAAACAACACACTAGTTGTTGCAGGTATTAAAACGGGTAAAGAGCAAGCGAGTGAGCGTAAATTTATTCATCAAGGTATTGCAGAGCGCAACTTTGAGCGTAAATTTCAGCTGGGGGATCACGTAAAAGTACTTGGTGCCGATTTAGCAAATGGCTTATTGAGCATTAACCTTGAACGCGAAATACCAGAAGCACTTAAACCACGCAAAATTGAAATAGGCAGTGGTAGCCTTATAGAAGGCAAGTAATTTAAATAAGCTTAGTTTTTGATTATCCCCGTAAAGCCGCTTTTTAGCGGCTTTTTGCTGTTCTGATAAAAAGTTAAAAGTTACAGGCTTTCCAGATTGTTCAAATAGTAAGTTGCTTGCTGTAATGTACTTTGCTGTAACGTATTCTCTTGTTTATCCCAGTTTTTATACACCATGCCAATGCGTGGGTTTTTTTCTAATTTTGCTCTGTGCGTGTGCATAAAATGCCAGTAAAGGCTATTAAACGGGCAGGCGTCATCACCCACTTTTTGTTTTACTTTATAGTGGCAGTTTTTGCAGTAGTCGCTCATTTTATTAATATAGTTACCGCTTGCCGCATAAGGTTTGGTTGCAATAATTCCGTCATCGGCAAATTGGCTCATACCCCGAGTATTGGGCATTTCTACCCATTCAATAGCATCTATATAAACGCCCAAATACCAAGCATCAACCTCATCTGGGTTTATAGCCGTTAATAAACAAAAATTACCAATAACCATAAGACGCTGAATATGATGGGCGTATGCAGTCGTTAAGCTTTCACAGAGCGCATGGTGCATGCAGTTCATTTTAGTTTTAGCATGCCAAAAATACGGCGGTAATGTATTTTTGGCTTTAAGCTGATTTTTAGTTGCGTAATCTGGCATGTTAATCCAGTAAATTGCGCGTACGTACTCTCTCCAGCCCAGTATTTGCCTAACAAACCCCTCTACTTGTGCAATAGAAATATCATTAGGGCGTTGTTCGTATTGGGCTATTACACGCTTTATTACATACAGTGGGTGTATTAACTTTGCATTTAAAGCAAACGATAAGCGGCTATGGTACAGGCTATTGTTATGTTTACCTTGCTCTGTCATTGCATCTTGAAACTGGCCAAAATGAGGCAGTAAATACCAACAAAAATAATCTAAGCAGCTAATGGCTTGTTTTCGGGTTGTGGGCCAAGGGAGTTGTTCTGCGGCTTTACCAAAGTAGCTAACATTATGTTTATTTAAACGCGCAATTATAGCGCTTACATCGTTATTAAATAATTTAGGTGGCGGGATTTGCGCTAAGTCGGCGGTTGAAAATTTATTTCTGTTATTACTATCAAAGTTCCACTTTCCACCGTGTGGTTTGTTACTATCCATTAATATATTAAATTGTTTGCGCATTGTGCGGTAAAAATGCTCCATCGTTATGTGTTTATCTTTTACAAAACGGTGTTTTATTTCCTCAAAGGGCAGTAAAAAATGCTCGCTGTCAACCCCGCTAACCGTTAATGGGCTGGTGTTTGCAAAGTGGGCTAACTGGGTTTTTAATCTATATTCGTCTGGGTATTGATACTCAATAGTATTGCATTGATGTTGCGCCGCTATTCGGGTAAGCAATGCGGGTAAATCTTTATCATTACAGGTTTCGTTTAATGTTAAATGCAGTACATTAAATTCGGCCTGGTTTAATGCTGTTGCAAAGTTTTCCATTGCGCAAAAAAATGCACTGATTTTTTGAATATGGTGCTTAACATAGCTGGTTTCTTGTTTTAGCTCTGCAATAACATATAAGGTATTGGTTTGTTTATTTTTAAACCATGAGTGAGCAGGGTTGAGCTGATCGCCCAAAATGAGTCTAAGAGTATTAAAGTGTGTCATGCCTAAGCCAAATAAATTTAATACGCAAAATTATTACATCAAGATCGCTTACTTTATAAAAACATAGATTTAAAAATTCCTAAATTTGGATAATAAGTGCAAAAATTAACAAAATTAAATAATTACGCGTTAAATTATAAACACGCTATTTGGTGTCACTTTTTTTATAAACTTATTACTTATTATGGTTGCTAATTACGGCGTACATACTTATAATACCCGCCATTGTTTAGTATGTTGAAAGATATTACTAACAGCGATATTAAATTATTAAGTTTAGTATCTATTGGCGCGGGATGGAGCAGTCTGGTAGCTCGTCGGGCTCATAACCCGAAGGTCGTCGGTTCAAATCCGGCTCCCGCAACCAATCATAATAGTGGGTTTAATCTTACTAATTTATATCGCGCATTCTAAGTAATGCGCGTTTTGCGTTTAAGCTACTGTAGTTTAATTTAGTCAGATTTTTGACTCGCAACCAAGCTTGGCCCTAGGCCACACAGTTTTGTGCTTTTTGGTGTGACGCCCCGCTTGGTTCGGGGCGTTGTTGTATCTGCACTGTTTGATTTGTGACATGGTGATCAAATCAAAATTTAAACTCAATATTTTAGGGCTATAAGCCCTTTTTTTGTTTGTATGGAGGATTTTCGTGACAAAACTTGAACAAGATTTAGTAGCTATGTTAACGCCAGCGGTAGAAATGTTAGGTTTTGAATTACATGGTCTTGAGTTTGTACAAGCGGGTCGCCATTCTACCTTAAGAGTTTATATTACTCATGAGGCTGGGATCTCAGTTGATAATTGTGCAGATGCGAGTCGCCAAATAAGTGCGATTTTAGATGTCGAAGACCCAATTACAAATGAATATGATTTGGAAGTATCGTCTCCTGGTGTTGATCGTCTATTATTCAAACAAGATCACTACGAGCAGGCGCAAGGAGAGGAAGTACAATTACGTACTAAACTTCCACAAGACGGTCGTCGTAATTTTAAAGGCGATTTAATAGCAGTTACTAGCGATATGATTACACTATCTAGTGATGGTACAGAGCATTTAATTATGCTTAGCAACATTGAGCGTGCGAACATAATTGCAAAGTTTTAATTCGAGCGCAAAGGAATAGGGCAAGCGAGGCATAACCCATGGCAAAAGAGATATTATTGGTTGCTGAAGCCGTCTCCAATGAGAAAGCGGTTCCAAAAGAAAAGATTTTTGAAGCTTTAGAGTTCGCTCTAGCAACAGCAACAAAGAAAAAGCACGGTGGTGACATCGACGTACGTGTAGCAATTGACCGTAAAACAGGTGACTACGATACTTACCGTCGCTGGCAGATTGCTGCAGTATTAGAAGATGGGTCTTTAGAGAACCCATACAGCGAAATTACCCTAGAAGCAGCGCAAGTTGAAGAACCTGACTTGCAAATGGGTGACTTCGTTGAAGAGCAAATTGACTCAATTAAATTTGACCGTATTACAACCCAAATGGCTAAGCAAGTTATCGTACAAAAAGTACGTGAAGCTGAGCGTGCTTTAGTTGTAGAAGAATACAAAAGTAAAGAAGGTGAGTTAGTAACGGGTGTGGTTAAAAAAGCCACTCGTGACGCGATCGTTCTTGATTTAGGTAATAATGCAGAAGCGGTAATTTACCGTGACGACATGCTACCGCGTGAAAACTTCCGCCCAGGCGATCGTATTCGCGGTCTTCTATACGAAGTTAAGCCAGAAGCACGTGGCGCACAATTATTTGTAACGCGTTCTAAGCCTGAAATGCTAATGGAATTGTTCCGCATTGAGGTGCCAGAAATCGGCGAAGAAATGATTGAATTACGTGCCGCTGCACGTGATCCAGGTTCGCGCGCTAAAATTGCGGTTAAGTCTAACGACAAACGTATTGACCCAATTGGTGCTTGTGTAGGTATGCGTGGCGCACGTGTTCAAGCTGTATCGTCAGAACTTGGCGGTGAGCGTGTTGATATCGTACTTTACGATGATAACCCAGCACAATTTGTTATTAACGCAATGGCACCTGCAGAAGTAGCTTCAATCGTAATGGATGAAGATACGCACTCAATGGATATCGCTGTAGAAGCTGATAACCTAGCACAAGCTATTGGTCGTAATGGTCAAAACGTTCGTTTAGCTAGCCAATTAACTGGCTGGGAACTAAACGTAATGACTGTTGAAGACATGCGTAGCAAAAACGAAGCTGAGTCAGATAAGTTACTTAACTTATTTACTGAAAATTTAGAAATTGATGATGAATTTGCTTCATTATTAATTAACGAAGGTTTCTCGTCACTTGAAGAAGTTGCGTATGTACCGGCATCTGAATTTTTAGAAATTGATGGCTTAGATGAAGAAACGGTTGATCTATTGCGCTCACGTGCAAAAGACGCATTAACCACTAAAGCACTTAAAACGGAAGAAAGCTTAGATGGCGCAGAGCCAGCTGAAGACTTACTTGCGCTTGAAGGCTTAGAACGTCATTTAGCATTTGTTATGGCAAGCAAGGGTGTAATTACACTTGAAGACTTAGCTGAGCAAGGTATTGATGAATTAGTGGATATTACAGAACTATCACCTGAAAAAGCAGGTGAACTGATTATGGCTGCACGTAACATTTGTTGGTTTGCAGACGAGTAATTTATTAACGGAGGTATTAGAGACTATGGCAGAAGTAAATGTTGAAAAACTAGCCGGTGATATAGGTACAACTGTTGATAAATTGCTACAGCAGTTTTCACAAGCCGGTATTACCAAGCAAGCAGGCGAAAGCGTAACCGAAGCTGAAAAAGCGACGTTACTTGATCACTTAAGCAAGCAGCATGGCGGCACAGGTTCAGATGGCCCAGCGCGTATGACATTGCAACGTAAGAGCAAAAGCACATTAAGTGTGACTGGCTCAACGGGCAAAGCAAAGTCTGTTCAAGTTGAAGTTCGCAAAACACGTACCTACGTGAAGAAAAGCGCAATGGAGCAAGAGCAAGAAGAGCTACGCCTAGCCGCTGAAGAAAAACTGCGCCTTGAAGAGCAGCAAAAAGCTGCACAAGAAGCCGCAGAATTGAAAGCGAAACAAGAGGCAGAACGTAAAGCGAAAGAAGACGCTGATCGTAAAGCTAAAGAAGAAGCTAAACGCAAAGCTGATGCAGAGCGTAAAGCGAAACAAAAGCAGATGACCCCAGAGCAAAGTGCTAAGTCTGAGAAAGATCGCATCGAAGCTGAGCGTCTGCAAAGAGAAGCAGAAGAGGCCGCATTGAAGAAAGCTGAAGAAGAAGCGAAACGTCAAGCAGAAGAAGCAAGAAA
>NZ_JACJES010000042.1:0-8181 GCF_014164175.1 Pseudoalteromonas sp. SG44-5
CATCTTCTTCGTGTAACTCGTCTTCTTCGTGCAACTCATCTTCTTCGTGTAACTCATCTTCTGGCTCATCTTCTACCACAAAGTCGCCACGTTCTTGCGGTGTTGGTGGCACGTAATCATCAAGTATTGCCGAGTACGTGTTAAGTCCTTCGATGTTTTGGTTTGCAGCCATTTATTAGTTACCCTTATTGTTATTTTTATTAGTATTACTGTTATTGCTATTTTGCGCATTATACGCCATATCCATAGATTTCATAGCGATTTGGCTAGAAATACGCTTGTCATTGAGGCCATTCTGGTTCTGGTGACTTCTAGCGGCCAATGCTATGCGTAGTGACAGCTCTTGTTCTTTAATCTGTCTCTCCTGCTCAAGACGCTGTAGTTCCATCTGCGCCTGATTAAAGCCAGCCAGCGAGTCAGCCTTAGCCATTTTCTCTTTAGCTGTTGCCAGTGCCACTTCAATATCTGCGTCCACTTTCTCAAGCTCTTTACGCAACATATTGATTTGGTGCTCAACCTGCATTTCTTCCAGTGCTGCTTGCTCTTCGGTAGGTTCACCAAAGCCTTGGCTATTTTTAAGGAACTCAGCCAACTCAGCGCGCTTAGTAAGGTTCGAGTGCTGCACGATTACATGGTCTGGTATTGCTACACCCATTTCACGTAAGCGCAACGCCTCTTCAAACTCTTGGTCAGCCATCGTGCCGCCCGAAGGTCTAAAGCTTGCCTCGACTGAGTAATCGCCAATGGTTACATCGTTCAGGATGCTGCCATCGTCCGCAGGTACGTTTATGCCCACTTCATCAGTGCGCTCTTCGCCCTGCATAATGCTGTTGCCCGTTGTCTTGAAGTAGCGCGTTTCGCTGTAAAAGTCCTGCACTAGCTCAAGTATCTTACGGCCTACCATTTTGCGGGCACGTTTTAGGTTACTCACAATAACCGACACCTGTATCTGGCCTCGGCCAATTGCGGCCTCTTGCGCTCTACCCGATTGGTCAGCTCGTGCCGTTCCCAGCATTGATGCGTTCACCGATGATATTTCACGTATGGTCGCCGCTGCTTTCTGTGATATACGGTCGATTCCGGTTGGTATCTGGTTAGGCTGGATTTTGTCAGGCTTTTCGTAACCACGTTTATACTGGAGGACTAGGCCTGTTTCCGCCCCGCGTTCTTCCAGCTCTTCGGCATCCATATCAACAAGCGAGTCTTCCTGTAACACCCAGCCACTGTTTGCCGTTGTGTTTACAATGTGCAACTCTTGCGAGCTTGTCTTGTTTAGCAGGTTCTGCGGGTCGATTAAGTTGTCAACGGGGCCAAACGGGTTGCCACGTCTAAAGTATGGGAAGAACGGTACAATCGTGAACGAGCGGTATAGAGACCAGTCATCACGTAGCACAATATCATCAGCCGTTGTTGTCATGCGTACACGGCGACCTTTGCGCTTAATCAGCTCTAGGCCATACTCATTGGCAAACGCTTCGCGCTCTTCTTTGTCAACACCGAAACCTACGGGGCGCATGTTACCTGTCGCCATATCTACGAAGTGGTACTGCTCATCCACGCGGTAGTGCTGGCGCTCAATAACACGTACACGGCGTAGTTCACGGCTGTCTTTCTCATCATTGTGACTGCCACGGTCTGTACCGCCAAATGTATTGCCGTAGAACTCAAAGTTGTCGTCTGTGTTGTAGCTGCTAACATCAATTAAGCGTTCTAGCCCTTCGACCTTTTCCCAGCCATACTCAGCACCAATTTCGTCTAGCGTTAGCCAGCGTGATATAAATACTTCGTTCCACGTTGCGGGGTCTGCGCTCTTGGCCTCGCTGTCGGGAATAACATCTATAGGGTCTTCCGAGGTTATGACCACTTCGCCCTGTAGGTTTTTCTCAAAGCTCATGCGAACATCATAGTAGCCACGGCCTGCAATGATGCCATCCGCAAATACGTCTTCTTCCGTATCATCAAAGTGCGTAGCCGCCAAGATGCTGCGCGTAATAGCATTGAGTGCATACGCGGTGTTCTCATCGCCATAATCTCGCGGGCGGTATACCACTTCGACCTTGCGCTCAAGCTGCTCACCTATAATGGCGTTAACCGTTGATAGGATCATATTCAGCGTTAGTGCTGGTCGGCCTTCGCGGTCTAGTCGCGCTTTATCATCTTTATCCCACTGCTCGCCAGCGTAGAAATTGTTGTTACGCACAGCTCGCTTGATGAAAGCCGTGTGTTTCGCACTGTTCGCCTCTTCAAATCGAGTCTGGTTATCTCTGGCAACCATTTTTGGGTCTGTGCTTTTATTGCGGCTCATTAACGATCCAACCTATCTGTAAGGCGCTCAATAGCTACAGTAAGCGCCTTTAGTGTACTGTCGAGTTTTGCGCTGTCGATTTCCAATGCACGAATACTCATGTCATTAAGCTTCAATTGCTCTTTCATAGGAATAATGACAACCTTGTGCCACAGACCTACGCCAGTCGCCATGAGCGCCCCCATTGCTATCAGTATTTGTATGCTTTCAGCGTTCATGTACGCCCTGTTATTATTATTGTTAGCTGTTGCATAATAATAACAGTAGCACTACTATTAAACAACAAACCACTAAGCTGCCATACCGCTTTTACGCCTTTTGCCTGTACCACCTCCGTACTTGCGTAACTTATCCTTGAACGAGTCTTTAGCCTTAACCTTCTTCTCGTTTCGTATGCCAAATAACATGATCATCTGACCAATCCACGCCAACGCATCAACTTGGTCGTCGTTAGCCCCAAGCGGGAATTTCAGCATTTCATTTTGTAGCGAACTCATCCAAGGCGTAGAGTCAACCGTTGGGAAGATGAACTTGCCCTGTTCCATACGGCCTTGTAGTGGCCTAGCCCGCGTTCCCTTATCCGCGCCCCTTGTTCTAAGCTTTTCGTACCGCAGAGATATACCACGCTCTTGCTCAGCTTTCTGTATAAATGGCTCAAGCGTTAGCTCAATTTGCCCTGTTTCAATGCCGAACAACTCTGGGTTATATTTTGTCTGAATCTCAAACATACGGTCAATAATGCCCAATGAGTTCCAGCGACCCCTAACAAGATCAACAAGCCAAATGTTTTGCTTTCTATCGACACCAACCACAGCAAACACACTATAGTCAGCAGACTGTTTAGTAGAGATAGCAAGGTCAGCAGCAGCATACATACGCATTTCATTAAGCGGCGGTAAGTCACCTGCCTTGTAGTAACGGAACATATCACGGGTAAAAAAGTCTCCATCATCTGATACAGGTTTCTGTTGGTAAAGCGCCTCCCAATCTCGGGGGATCATGGCACGTTTTATACGACGAAGTGCAGGCAGTGGGTAGCGCGCTTCATGTAACGCCTCGCCTGCCTTACGGTATTTCTCATCCTGCGTTGCAATAGCGGGGTACTCAACCAAATCCCATTGGTCAACATCGTCCGACACCGGTTCGCCTTTCTCTGCCGCCTCAGCCTTTGCCTCATCAAATATGTTAAGCAACCAGCCAGCAAGATCATCGTCATGCCAGCGGGTTTGAATTATAAGTATGCCCCCTCCAGGCGCGAGTCGAGTATAGAACGCCGACGAATACCAATCTTTCACTTTTTGGCGCGTAACATCTGACTCCGCCTCTTCGCGGTTTTTAACAGGGTCGTCAATAATGCCTAAGTGAGCACCACGGCCTGTTATCGGACCTCCAACGCCCGCCGCCGTAAACCCGCCGCCTTCTGTAGTCATCCACTTTTTAACGCTCTTAGTGTCTGGTGACAGTCGGGTTTTGAAGGCCGCTTTGTACTTGTCGGTGTCCAGCAAGTCACGACACTTACGGCTAAAGTCCTCTGCTAAGTCGCCTGAGTACGAACACGTAATCACCTCATGAGAAGGGTTACGACCCAAGTACCAGCTAGGGAACGTTTTTGATCCTATCTCACTCTTGCCGTGGCGCGGTGGCATCGTAATCATCAACCGTGGCGACAGGCCTTTCTCTATATCTTCCGCAAACTTTTCAAGGCGCATACAAATATCAGCGTGAACCCAGCCCGGCACATAAGCGTCATTTTGGCGTTTAATGAATGGCAGAAGGCGTCGTCTGACTAGCTCACGTTCCGCTAGCTCCCTCTTGGCCTCAAGCTCTACGTTAAAAGCCGCTATATCCTCTTCTCTGACGCGTTCAAACTCATGCTCAATACGTTCTATTGATTCTCGGTTAGATGGCCTTACAAACGTTCCTAGGTTCTTCGCACAAGGCATGCAGTGTTTTTTGTCATACATTTCATAATGCGGGATTGTGCGTAGGCATTCACGACACTGGTCAGTCTTCATCGCTCACCACCATGTACGCATCAGGCGACAACATAATGTCTTGGCCTGCAAGTTTAAGCAGTGCCTCGTCGTCCATCGTTTCCATCTGTCCACGGTTCGTGACATTAATCTCGACGCGTTCAGGTGTAGCTAGGCCATGCAGTTTTACAAGCGAATCGACAGCGCGTATTTCTTCCATAGCAGTTGCCGACTTAGCGTGTGCCTCAAGGTATAACGCCGTTGCATCATCTTTGGTGAACTCAAGCGCCCCAGCTTGGACAGCGACCTGCCTTTGCATTTCACGCATGTAAGAGATTGCTAGGTTAATGTCCTCGCGCTGTGCCAGCTCAGCAACAGCACGAGCGGGGTACTTGTAGTTCGCAGCACGAGCAGCCGCCGAAGGGTTAATGCCCTGCGTTCGGCGCTGTACATAGGTTTCTTCTTGGGCGGTTAGGCGACCAATACCCAGTGATGCGTAACTCCCACTAAGCGTTTGTAGCGAATAATCCTGTTCCATTACTCACTCCAAACCAACGTGTTGCACCCGACATGCGTCCAGAGCGTTGTGTCTATCTCGAACGGTTCTGCGATGGTTAGGCGGACTGCCGTGTAGTCAATGCCCCCCATGCGACTTTCGCCCACATACACCAGTCGAGGCCGTGTGCTCAAGTTCAGTGCGTCAATGGCCGTGCCTGCGAACATACCCAGCGGGATAAGCAACTTGAATTGTCGCGGGTTACATTGTGGTGTTTCTGTGCCTTTTGTTTCAAGGCTCGCAGCAGTGTTAAGCATCACCTTCGCTGTGTTGCGTAGTGTGTTAACAAGGTCTTTTATTATCATTATTATTAGCCCTACTGTTAGATTAACTAATAGTAACACTATTAACGCTTGGCGCATAAAAACTGTAAAAAAATATAGACCGATTGGTCTTTAATGACCCCCGCCCCCCTGTTCGTTTTATGTACTAGGTCGCGCTCCGCGTTTTCTTGGTATTTGGTTGGCTCTCCCTATGTATGTGTCTTCGGTGTGAAGGCGCGGTTGGTTCGGATCGAGTTTGGTTCGAGTCTTTCATAATCAAGGGGCGTTGAACCTACTTAGGAGTCCCTAAACATTAAACAAGGTAATACTCATGAACATATCTTTTGAAGTAATCACAGCTCTATACATTCTATCAATCCTAGCTCTATTCAGCCTTACGCTAGTAGCTGCTAAGACTCGCAACACACTGAGCGCCCACGCTGCCTGCAAGCCTATGGCGACGTACAACAGCTCTCAAACTTATGATGCCTACGAACATTCGTACAAGGGCAACCTGTTCACACACCCTGACGAGGCTTCATGTGAGCTGACACAGGCCACTATGTATCAAGACCTAATACTGGATGGGTTCAACGATGAGCGCGAGTTCGACCTAGTTATCCCAGCACCTCATGGTGGATGGACACATGGCCGCATCGTACACATCATCGAATCACGCAACATGACCTTATGGAACGCACGTCTTGGTTCTATATGGATAGGCAGTTCAGAAGTTTAACTAATCAATCATTCAACACAGAAGGAATACACCATGTCATACGGCAACACAGTAAAGATAGACAAGTCATTAGAGTTCAACGATTCAGAGTACGACTTTGAGTCGCTATGCGGTGCTACACCGACATTAGAAGACACGATAATGGATTTAGAAGACGAGCTGTTCTGGGATGAAATCAGCGACTACATCGAAGAAAGGAATGAAATGCCAGCAGACGACAAAGGTGCTACAAACATCTTCGCCGCCGCTGGATTCAAGTTCTCAAGTCTGCGCAAACAGTCATGAGCACAATAGTTATCAATGCATTAAATAACCAACCATCAAATCAATTATTAGGAAATACATCAATGAAAACTAACACAGCCAACAAAAACACCAATCCAATCACAACAAAGGAAGTAGAACTAATGAAGACTAACATTACTGTAGCTCAAATCATCGCATCTGTAAACTCACAAGTTGTTAAATCAACGGCTTACTTCAATGAAGCATTCGACACTGCCGCGCGTGTTTGGGCACGAGAGCTTCGTACCAACGTTCCATTCAAAGAACGTGCGCTATATGCTCTATCTCAAGAGATTAAGCGTAGCTATAACGGTGCATCAGCCGAGTTTGTGGCAGAGATAGCACACAAGGCGGTGCGTTCTAACGACCTTGTGACCTTTGAGCGCGAGTTAACGCACTTGGTCAACTGGAAGAACTTCTGTGAAGCTGCCCTGCATAAGACGCAGCGACGCATGCAAATGGTTAACCTGCACGACCTAGCGTTGTTCTCACTGCGCGAAGGTGAAACATGGAAGACAATCAGTGACGTAGAGATACTATTGAGCACTCTTGAGGACGAGGTGACTCTGAATCAGCTACTAATCAGCAACAGTGGTTCTTTGGCTCACCACTACATGCAGCCACTTCTTGAGCTTGAACAGGCATTCACCCCAGCTTGGGAGCTGCTAACGTCAAGCATCATCAAGGGTTCTATGCGTCGTGTGAAGATAGGTCGAGGTCGCAAGACAGACGATATCATGCTTGGTCGCTCAACCATGACAACGTACATGATGCCGTTCGTTCTTAACCGTTTTCTAGGCGAGATAGTCAAGCACGAGGTTCGTTTGTCAGCAAGTATTCAGTTCATGGAAGACAGAAAGGCTGCTGCGATCAAAGAAACCGATGGCCGCGCTGGTGAGCACCGTGACCAGAAGGTTGCTGGTTACTCAGACTTGTCGCGTCAAGAGTTTGGTCCTAAAGGCTACACCAACACCGCAGACGTTCAATCAGGTCAAACCGCTCGCTACTATGACGAAGGTAACGCTGAAATGGGCATCTTAGGTATCACGCAGATGGTCGACCTTGTTCAATCAATGCAGGTGTTCGAGGACACAATACTTGAGCTAATGGACGAGTTAAGCGCGGTGTTCGCCAACTCAGAAGTGCTACACGTCGCTAAGCCTACATACGCTTACAAAGTACATGGCCCAGATGACTTCGAGGCTATCACAGACCGCGATGCAGCTGTTGAGTACCTAGCTAATGAACGTCAGAAGTTCATCGAAGTACAACGCAAAGCACGACTAGTGACCCGCGAAGATACTGCCCGTTACGATGCAATGAACATGCACGTACCAACTTTCAACCTATAACAACCAATCGGGGCTGCTAGTCAGCCCCATCACTTACCCAAGAGGATTTAACATGTTTAGTTTCGGAACACACAAAAAACCATCATTCGTACCAGATATATTCGACAGCGCAGCAGAGTTTGACGCTGAGCTAATGTTCAACGCCCCAACAGTCCGTGAAGTAGCCGAGAAGGTGCGTATTCGTGCCTACAGCAAGGAATACTACCAATGGATAGGTCAACCTATGCCCTCAAGCCCTATTCGCTCTGTGGCTCAAATAGCAGCGGATGCTATGGGTAAGAAGTGTAAGTCGTGCGCTGGCACAGGCTTGTACCGCTTGCACAAGTTCAATAAGGACATTCCGTGCGCTAAGTGCGCGGGCAAGGGCATCGTGACGATGATTGATGAAGCTCGTACCAAAGCTTACATCGAACGTCGTGCCAGCGGTAAGGTGATGAGCACTAGCCACACAGACTACGTTCACTAGTCTTGAGCTTGTAGCCCGCTCGTCCTTCGCCCTATTCTTCCCACCTTTTTGACCTGACACCACGAGACAGACAGGCCAGAACATACAGCACACCCGCGCCCCATAGCGCCGAACTATGGTTATCGACTAGCCCCTGCCATGTGAGAAGTGAGGAATGTGAGTAAGTCCAAACCGTTTGTGAGGAGTGAGGAGTGAGGAGTGAGGATCGTTATGTGTTATTTGTTATTTGGTATGTGTTATTT
>NZ_JACJES010000043.1:0-6553 GCF_014164175.1 Pseudoalteromonas sp. SG44-5
TCTCAAGCAGCTATTTTCAGCGCTAACTGCGTTGAATTTACTTGCAATAGGCCAGCTATTGACGCGTAAATTCGCCTTGTTTTCACTGAAAACCTCTGGCTAGAGAAAATAAAATTAAATATAACTATGATTCAATACGTTAGTAAACCTCTTAACTAGAGTTCAGGTTAAATATTAATTTTGGAACGATCTTTGTATAGTATTTAATAGGTTTATTTTTATAAGTGATAAAGATGCAGTTACTTTTTAGTCATTCAGTTTTGTTATTACCATTAATGACACTCTCTTTATTGATGAGCAGCAATAGCTTAGCAGAAGAAACGGCAGCAGCAGTGCCACTGTATACTGAGACTGAGTTAATTTCGCTAATTAATAAAAACACCCATTTAGCCCGGGTTAAGGCAGATGATTGCCAGTTAGTACAAGATATAGAAGCGCGAGCCAATAAAATGGCATTACCATCGTATCAGTTTTTATATGGCGATATGCTAGCCTATAACGTATGTGTTGGTCGCGATGTAGAGTTAGGTGTGTACTATATGCAAAAAGCGGCTGAGCAGGGCTTAGCAGCGGCTTTAGAGCAGTTAGGGCGTTACTACGACATTGGGCGTTTGGTACAACAAGATAAAGCAATGGCAATCACTTATTTGCGTGAAGCGTCATCGCAGGGAAATTTAAAAGCGCAGTTTCGCTTAGTTAAGTTATTTAACCAAGGCTACGGCAGTCCACGCGACTTTGAAGATATGTATCGTTGGTTATTTAATGCCAAGGTTGCAGATGCCAATACACATAAAAAAATTGCGCATTTATTAGCTCAGTTAGCCGAAAAAATGCCAGCCAGCGTTGTGGCTCGTGCTCGCCTACCTATGTAAGCATATTGATATACCAAAATACACTAAAAAGGCCTAACTCTTGCGAGTTAGGCCTTTTTATTAGTTTTTAATAAAAGTGTTAACTTTCTTCTTTAGCTTTTGCTTGTGAATCTTTTAGTAGTGATATTTTAGCCGGTTGCAAAGCAACAATGCGCTCACCTTCTTGCGGTGGTTTTTCCATATCACTGGTAAAGGGTCTAAGTTTAACTGGCGCATCGTCATCGCCATCTTTATCCCCTTTGAGAATAAACAGTGGAATTGCCTCTGGGTTCATTTCTTGATATTGCTCCCAGCTAAACTCATCAGAAATACGGGTAGCACTTACTTTACCGCCTTTCGCTATCACACTGCTTAAGCGTGCATAAGAGCCGTTTTCACCAAATAAAATTTGGCGCGATAAGAAAGTCGCGCTGTCTTTATTCGCTTTAGCATGCGATGAAGATGAGCGTAGCGAAAACACATTTTTATCATTAAGTAAGTGAGAAAAATACTGTACACCTAGCGCATTGTGATGGCGATTTGGTGACAGTGCCAACACACTACGAATAGTGGTTAAAGGCAAGTAACGCTCAGCATGTTCAGATTGCGGATTACCGTAGTAACAAGGCAAGCCATCCATACGGGCCATTTTACAGTTTTCCCATGCAGGGTCAGATAAATGCACAGGAATATTTTGATCTTTTAAGCCACGCGCAATAGCACGCGATACATGGTTTGCACCAATAATTAAAATGGTACTTGGTGATGGTTGACGTACACCAAGCAGTTTAGCTAAAGGGATGGCAGTTAGGCTTTGCAGCACCACGGTAATAATAATAACGGTAAATATGAGCGGCACCATTTTTTCTGCATCAGCAACACCAGCTTCCATCATGCTCAGCGCAAATACAGAACCAACAGCTGCGGCAACAATACCGCGTGGCGCAATCCAAGCGAGTACTAAGCGTGACTTCATTGGTAGGTCAGTACCAAAAGTCGATATTGCAATACACACAGGGCGAGCTATAAATAGCACGATAGCTAAAAATATAAAAACGTCACTATCTAGCATCATTAAATCAGAGAGTTCTAACCTTGCTGCAAGTAAAATAAACAGTGTTGAGATTAAAATCATCGATAGATCTTCTTTGAACTCAAGCACCGAATCAATTTCTAAATCATCTTGGTTTGCAAGCCAAATACCAAATACAGTCACCGCTAATAAACCTGATTCATGGCTTAAGTGATTAGACACTGAAAAACTTATAAGCACTAGGGCTAAAATGCCAAACTTATGCAACTCAAATGGTAGCCACTCTCGGCGCATAAGTTGTGTAGTAAGCCAACCTGCAACAACACCAATTGTTAAGCCTACACCTAAGGTTTTAACTAGCGCAATAATGGTATGGCTAAATATTTGACCTTCGCCAACCAACATCACGGCTTCGAAAACTAATACGGCAAAAAGAGCACCAATAGGGTCTATAACAATGCCTTCCCAGCGTAGTATTCGGTCGATGTCTTGAGTTGGTCGCATAGAGTTTAGCAAAGGGGCAATAACAGTAGGACCCGTTACAACAAGTACAGCGCCGAGCACAGCAGCTACCCGCCAGTTAAGCTCTAACAGCCAATAGGCACTAAAGCTAATAATTATACACGTAGTGAGCATACCAATAGAGCACAGGTTTCTGACTACTTTACTGATGCCTTTTAATTCTCTGAAGTGCAGGGTGAGAGAGCCTTCAAATAAAATAATAGCAACGCTGAGTGACACAACAGGAAAGAGTAAATCGCCTAAAAGCGCGTCAGGATCTAGTACGCCAGTAAATGGCCCTAATAATAGTCCTGTAAGCAATAAAAACAGAATAGCAGGGACTCTAAACGCCCATGCGACCCACTGGGCAAGCACGGAGCAAAGTGCGATACCGGCTATATAAATTGCTGACATAGAATAAGAATTCCTTGTGAATATGATAGATAAAAGTATAACTTATGTTAATTATAATACAGGGGTATACACGGATAAGTTAAATTTTGCTAATAGAATTTTAGCTGTTTATCAGATATTACGGGTTTTAAAGTCTGTTATTTTATCAGTAATTTTAATAAATACCCTACAAAAAGGATTTAACTTTTTGATAATTAATATAAAAACAGTTCGAAAAACAAGCTGCATTTTACTTAGTTTGAATTTTAACCTTGATTTTACCTGCAGTTTTAGCGTATTATGCTTCGTGTTCAAATAATTAGTTGTCTAATTAAGTGGTTATTTTAAAATAATAACTTATTAATATTAGAGTCACATTAAAGCGGTATAATACTGTTTTGTAGTGATTTAAGGGTTTGAGCAGTATAAATATCATTTACCGAACTCTTTGGTATGATTTTGCTAAACAAGTTTATTTAACTATTTAAATAAATAAAGGTTTGAGTTGAATTATTACCTTTCAATATTTAGCCCCCATCGTGGCGGTTAAATCTCGGTCCTTAAGTCATCACCCTATCTGTTGGTGTATCTGACTTAAGAGGCTCTATGTATGTTGTTAATAAAAAAGCCACACACAGCTTTTACAGCGATACATAAACAACACTTTTTAAATTTTTTGTTAGTACTATTCAACACCGTTGAGTTGTTGCTATTTAGTACTTGCGCTTAAATCTATAACAACAGTTTTAGATAGAGTCGCTTTGCGTGTGTAAAAAAGTGTTTTTAAATGATAAACCAAATTCGAAGCTATGTTTTAAACCTAGCTAACTAGTTTTAGCTCATCACATTGTATGAGCGCAAATAAAATGGAAAGTTGAACATTTATGAATAAGTTAAATTGGCGACGTATAGTACTTAAAGTAGGTAGTGCTTTAATTGCACCGGATCAAGATGGCTGCCGTTCACGTTACATATTAACCATTGCACAGTTTATTGTTCGCTGTCGTGCTCGTGGTATTGAAGTTATTTTAGTTTCGTCAGGCTCAGTTGCTGCGGGGGCACATTTGTTCCCATCAGATACAGCACGTTCAGTCGTGATGAAAAAAGCAATGGCTGCCGCAGGTCAAACAGAAATGATAGCAATGTGGGATAGGTTTTTTGACTTTCCATCAGCTCAATTATTATTAACCCACGGTGACTTACGTGATCATGAACGCTATCAAAGTATTCGCGAAACTGTATTTACTTTACTTGAGCACGGCGTGTTACCTATTATTAATGAAAATGATGCAGTAACAACCGATGATCTAAAAGTAGGTGATAACGATAACTTATCTGCTATGGTTGCAGCAGCAGCTGATGCAGACGCACTGCTTATATTTTCAGATGTGGATGGGTTATATGATAAAAACCCTAACTTGCATGACGATGCTATTTTACTGCCTGAAATAAAATCAATTGATGACTCTATTTATGCTATGGCAGGATGTGCAACTAGCGCAGTTGGTACAGGCGGTATGAAAACCAAAATTGAAGCGGCTGAAAAAGCAACCTCACATGGGATTTCAACTTATATTATTAACGGCTTTAAAGAAGAGACATTTACGCGTTTACTTGCAGGTGAAAACCCTGGGACTATTTTCTTACCATACGAAAAACCAATGCAAGATTCTATACATTGGATGACGCACACTGCAAATGAGCAGGGTGAAGTTGTTGTAGATGGCTCGTTTGATAAGTCACTCGAAGGCGAAACAGGCTGTATTCGTGGCGATGAAATAATGGCCGTGCATGGCGAGTTCGCAATTGGTGACACTATTTTAGTACGCAGTGAAGATGGTACGCGTTTAGCCAAAGCAACCGCAAATTATAGTAGCTGTTTGTTGAGCTTTATTGCTGACAACGAACAGAGTGAATTCAGCGAAAAAATGCAGGACTCAATTGGACCTGTTATATCTGAAAAACATATCGCATTATTGGAGAAGTCATGAGTTTAATTACGGATATTTCACGCCAGGCAGCAAAAGCTGCTCATCAGTTAGCGTTACTCGATACCGAGACAAAAAATAAAGTGCTATTGGACATGGCTGCAGCACTACGTGCAGAAAAAGCATTTATTATTAAAGAAAACGAAAGCGATTTAGCCGCGGCACGCGACAATAACTTAGCAGCAGCAATGGTTGACCGTTTAACGCTTAACGATGAACGTGTTGAAGCAATGGCTGAAGGCATCGAAGTGATAGTAAGCTTAGATGATCCGGTTGGTCAGCTACGCGATATTACCGAGCGTCCAAATGGCATTAAAATTCGTAAAATGCGCGTACCACTAGGCGTAGTTTGTATGATTTACGAAGCGCGCCCAAATGTAACCGCAGATGCGGGTGCATTGTGTTTTAAATCGGGTAATAGCGTTATTTTACGCGGCGGTAAAGAAGCACTAAAAAGCTCACAAGCAATCGCTAGCGTAATGCACAGCGTGCTAGCAAAGCATAATTTACCAGAGGCACTTATTTCGGTAATTCCTGACCCCGATCGTGGCTTATTAATGGAACTAATGCAGCAACGTGACAGCATTGATTTAATTATACCGCGTGGTGGTGAAGGGTTAATAAACTTTGTAACCGAAAACAGCACAATTCCAGTGATCCAACACTTTAAAGGTGTATGTCATTTATATGTTGATAAAGACGCCGACCTTGAAGTGGCAATTAACCTACTGCTTAATGGTAAAACGCAACGCACCGGCGTGTGTAATGCTTTAGAGGGCTTAGTTGTACATCAAGATATTGCCGATGAGTTTTTAAACTTGTGTGCGGTAATGTTACGTCAAGAAGGCGTTAAAATTAATGCCGATAGCCAAGCAGCTACGTATTTTGACAATGCAACAGTACTGGGCGACGATGAATTTGGTGAAGAGTATTTAGATTTAGAAATAGCCATTCGCGTGGTTCCAAGTTTTGCGGCAGCTGTAGAGCACATAGCGCAATTTGGTTCGCATCATACAGAAGTAATTTGTACTAAAAACGCTGCTACGGCAGAGTTATTCCAACGTAGTGTTGATGCTTCGGTAGTAACTGTTAACGCTTCATCGCGTTTTTCAGACGGTTCACAACTGGGCTTAGGTGCCGAGATTGGTATTGCAACGTCTAAGCTACATGCCTACGGACCTATGGGCCTTGAGTCACTAACTACTGAAAAGTATTTAGTTAATGGCGACGGTCAGATCCGCGAATAAACTTAGTTTATTCCAGGACAAAACATATTATGAATTTCAAAAGCCGAGCTGCAGCTCGGCTTTTTTGTGCAATAAACTAACTTAGGCTCTACTTCGCTAGCCAGTAAAATTAAAAAGCGTGCAATAGCGTTAGCTATATGGCGTATATTTTGGGGTTTAAATACAGAGTGAAACTTAAGGTGAACTACTCATCGACGCCACTCCGTGTCGATCAATGGGCTTCTACAGCCTTGACTTAGAGACTAGGCTGCTTCTTTTTTCTCAGTTCCAACAGCAAACTTCGATAGCTCGAAGACTTTCGTTTTAATGGCTAATTTCTGCTGAGATGTGGGGGTAACCCTTGCGACGATTCCAGCCGCAATCAAATCTAATTCACCTGTTTTTGCTATGCTTTTAGCCGCTGACAAGTCTCGGCTTTGGTAAGTTTCACAAGCCGTACATGTGAAATATCTGTCGTTCAATGTTAAAACATGATGTTGGCCGCATTCAGAACAAACCCCAGTGGATTTTTCAAACCTGCCAATCTCGTGATAGAGTTTA
>NZ_JACJES010000044.1:0-5977 GCF_014164175.1 Pseudoalteromonas sp. SG44-5
AACTAGGGGCGATTTAATCACGGCGCGAGGTTTGTAACCTAGTGGGCTAAGTAAAAACCGAGCAACAAAGAGTCAATCGCCCCTAGGCAGAACCCTTCGGGCAGCGCATGTTTGGCATTGATGCTACGTTATCGCCTATTTATGGGGAATAACCACACAACATAGGCTCTGCCTTGCCTAAATACCAAACACACTGCTGCAAATTTAACCTTGAAAGATAAACAGACCCTAATCAACCACGCTCACTTTACTTAACTTAAATAACATCATAAGCTCAGGCAACAGGTCAGAGGAGTGCAAAATGATAAAGTTAGAAAAACAACAAGGCATTGCAATTGTCACACTAAGCAGAGCTCAAAAACAAAATGCTTTAAGCTTTGCTATGTTTGTTGAGCTTAATAAAATAATAAAAAAGCTTAAAAAAGATCGCAGCATCCGCGCCGTAGTTTTAAAAGGCGATGGCGATCACTTTTGCGCGGGGTTAGATATAGCCGCAGTTATGGCGTCGCCGCTTAATATTATTAAATTATTATTTAAATGGTTACCTGGCAATAAAAATTTAGCCCAGCGGGTAGTATTGGGTTGGCAATCGCTTAGCGTGCCGGTTATTGCACAAATTAATGGCAACTGCCTTGGCGGTGGATTGCAAATAGCACTCGGCGCTGACTATAGAATAGTGCACCACGATGCCCAATTTGCCATTATGGAAGCGCGTTGGGGATTATGCCCAGATATGGGGGCTAATGTTGTAATGAGCGGTTTAGTAAAACGCGACCAAGCACTATGGCTTGCCAGCCATGCTGATCCTATAAGTGCACTACAAGCAAAAGAGCTTGGCTTGGTCACTCAAGTAACTGATGACACCGAGGCTGCCACACAAAAAATGTTGGAAATACTATTAGCCCGCTCGCCCGACACTCTGGCGGCAATTAAGCGCGTTACCCAGCAAAGCTATAAAACTCAGCAACGCAACATACTCGCCAAAGAAACTTTTAGCCAAATTAGATTATTACTTAGCCCAAATACCAAAAAGGCAATTGCTAAAGCAAAGGGTAAAACCGATATTCATTATGCCAACCCTAAACGCTGGTAAGATGATGCATGCATAAATAACAGGGATTTGTTAAAGTTAAATTCCTGACTTTCCAATGAGTTCTCTAATGAAATATGTGTTAAGTAGCGCAATTATTTTACTCTGCTTAGCGGCGGCTAAATTCATTATGCACAGTATTGGCGGCAGTTTTCCTGCGCCTTTACTAGCAATGGTTATTTTATTGCTGCTACTGTTAACTGGCATAGTAAAAGAGCATCAATTAAAGCCCTGCGCTTCACCTATTTTAAATATTATGCCCATCTTTTTTATTCCTGCGGGGGTTGGCTTTATTGAGCACCTTGGCTTAATAAAGTCGCATTGGCCTTTTTTAGTTGCCATTGTATTGCTAGTCCCTATTAGTACCTTATTGTTAGTGAGTAGTGTTATTGCTTACTTTAAAGGACGCGTAAATAATGACTGAGCAACTAAAATCGCTAACAACACAACTAACTCCAGATTTATGGTGGCTTAGCGTACCGTTTATTATTGCGCTGTTTTTATTATTAAGGCTACTTAACCAGCGGGTTAAGCATGTTATTTTAAAATCACTTACTAACCCTGTATTTTTAAGTATAGCTATTATTGCTTTACTCTTGGTTAATTTAAACTTGCCTTACACTAAATTTGCTAGCCACAGCCAATTACTAAGTTGGCTGTTAGAGCCCGCTATTGTGGCACTAGCATTACCTTTATATCAGCAGTTTGTTCATGTACGTAAAAACTTACTCTTAATTGTAACCACTTGTAGTTTAGGGATTATTAACGCCACTGTAGTGGCTTTTTTACTCAGCATGATATTTGCTGTACCCACACAACTTAGCGCCTCAGTTGCAGCATTGAGTGTAACAACCCCTATAACGCTAATTGTAACCGAGTCATTAGGCGGTATTGACTCGCTCGCTGCTGCCTTGGTTATTTTTATTGGTTTATTAGGTGCTTTATTTGGCTTTGTACTTTTTAAACTAATTAAAATTTATAACCATGAAGCGCAAGGCGTTGCCATGGGTACTGCCTGTCACGCTATTGGCACCGCAGCAGCATTGGTTGAGCATCCTAAAATAGGTGCATTTTCATCGGTTGCCATGGCATTAAGTGCGCTTTTAACGGCTGTAATAGTACCGTTTTTATATCCAATCTTAGTCAACACTTTGCTATAGTTAGCAAAAATATTTAACAGCCATCTTAAGAGCATATATGATCAGCCCAGAAATAGAACAGTTTGAAAAATACTACGCCATGCTTACCGAGTATTTAGTTACCTATAGCATGCAAATTGTAGGTGCTATTTTCATACTCTTAATTGGCTTATGGGTTGCGCAAAAGCTTGCCAACGTAGTGGCTAATTTAATGGCTCGCCATAATATTGACGTCACGTTAACTAACTTTGTGAGTAACCTAGTTAAAGTGTTGCTCATAATAATTGTCATTATTATTGCGCTGGGCAAAATAGGCATTAGTGTTACCCCTTTCGTGGCCGCTATTGGTGCTGCGTCGCTTGGTGCGGGTTTAGCAATGCAAGGTATGTTGTCTAATTATGGTGCTGGCCTTGCTATTATTGCCACTCGTCCTTTTGTGGTTGGCGACACTATAGAGGTTAAAAATGTCAGCGGGCAAGTTAAAATAATAGAGCTGGGGCATACAGTACTTATTGACGAAGAAAAGGTAGAAATAACCATACCCAATAAGCATATCCTCGGTGAAATACTCCATAACTCGTTTAAGTTTTCATTGGTAAAAGGCGAAATTACCATTGCTTACAGCGCGTGCTCAAATACCGCAGTTAAACTAATTGAAGATGTTGTGAATGGCCATGAGCTTGTGGCTAAAGTGCCCAATGCACAAATTGGTATAGAACGCTTTGCCGACAATGGCGTAACTATTAGCTACCGCTACTGGGTACCAACCACTAAAATAATCGAAACCAAGTTGGCTATTAATGGTGGGGTTTATAGCGCTATGAATAAAGCGAATATTGAAATACCTTTACCGCAGCGCATTGTTAGTATTATTAAAAGTGATTAATTTATAAACCTAAACCGTTTAAAGCGGTTTAGGTTTATCTATACTGGGGTTTAATTCAAGTTTAGGCGCACTCATACCTTTTAGTAATCGGCCAAAAATATCAGCCCCAGTAATAATGCGTTTTTCATCGCCCCATACCAGTACTACATCGTGCTCAATTGCCCCATCGAATGACTTGTCTAATGAATGACTGGCGCGAATTTTTAAAATAACGTCACTTAAGCGCATACTTTCATCGATCACTATTATTGGTCTGTGGCAAAAGTGGTACGGATCAAATGTGTCTGGCTCAAACAAAGCTGCGCGTAAAAAGCCATCCGCATCAACCACTAACAAAGGATCACCGGCCTGATTAGTAATAATTACCCAGTTGTAACCAGACTTGTGCAGTTTGCGTAAAAATTCATTATCGGCACTGAGTGTTAGTTCAGGAAATATTGGTAAATCAAGCTTGGTTGGTAACGCTATGATTGAGTCGGGATCTATCACTTCGCCTTCTTGAGTAACACTTATTTCATCTAAACTAAAAAAGTTAAGTGCACCAATACCTTCTACGTGCTGTACATCGGCTTCTTCAGCTTCTATGTGCTTACGAATAATGCCTCTGAGCTCACTCTCTGCAAAGTAGGTAATACCTTCTTTGCCTAACCAAGCATCGAGTATTAGCCCTGTAGGCTTAGCAACTACATAAAACAGTAATTGATAAAACTTAATTAACGGCGACAACATGCTGGCCATTTTTAACGCATTACGTGAAAAATACGCCTGTGGTGTAATTTCGCCAATAATAGTAATAGCAATAGTTGAGAATAAAAAAGAACTTGCACCCATTAATACCGAGTCAGAAAGTAAGGTCAGCAGTACGTTAATACCTACGTTACCCCACAAAATAGTCGAGAGTAAAAAGTTTGAATCGTTACGCAGTGCCATTACTTTTATCGCAGCGGCGTTACCTTTACTGCTTTCCATTTCGAGTTGTAATCTACTTAGCGAAAAAAACGCCAAGTTTAAACCCGAAAATATTGCTGACTGCGAAATACACAGTGCAATAGCACACCAAATCATGACATCAAAAGTCATTGTTTTTCCTATTTATTTACGCGTTCCTTGCGATACAAGGCACTATAACAGTAGCAAACTACCTAAACCTAAAAAGGTAACAAAACCAACTATATCGGTTACTGTAGTTAAAATAACTGAGCCCGAAAGCGCTGGATCTATTTTCATTTTATCTAAAATAGAAGGGATCACTACACCGGCTAACGATGCTGCAACTAAGTTAAGCAAAATAGCCACGGTAATAGTAATACTTAGCATAACGTCGTTAAACCACAAAAAGGTCAATGCGCCAATAACAAAAGCCCATACAAAACCATTTACCGCGCCCACTCTTAGCTCTTTTTTAAGTAGCGCTGCGCGGTTAGAGTCGGTTACCTGGCCAAGTGCCAAGCCACGTACAATAACGGTGAGCGTTTGACTCCCGGCAATTCCGCCCATAGAGGCTACTATTGGCATTAATACCGCTAAAGCCACTACTTGCTCTATAGTTGCACCAAACAGGCCAATAAACCACGAGGCTAAAAATGCAGTCGCCAAATTTATACCTAACCAAATACCTCGGTTTTTAGCACTTTTTCGCACACTCGCAAATAAATCTTCGTCTTCACGCAGACCACCCGCTTTAGCGGCAGCCTCGTCGGTTATTTCTTGGCGTAACTCATACGCTGAAGCAATGGTTAAACGGCCCAGTAATTTGTTATCAACATTAACAACCGGCATTGCCATTTTTTCGCTATGAATAACCACTTCCGCAGCTTCGTATAAATCATCATCTGCATGCAGCGATACATAGTCATGGTTTGCTAAAGTAATTAAACTGTCGTTGTCATTGGCTTTTATTAAATCATTAATTGCCACTTCACCAATTAAACTGCCCTTACGGCTCACTAAATAAATAACCTCTGTGAACTGCGGCAACCCTTTATGGAGTAACTTTTTAGCGCCTCCCGCGGTTAACTTTTCAGACACTTTTAAAAAGTCAAAACCTAACCAGTGACCTATTTGCTCAGAAGGGTATTGTTGCGCTAATTCATATTGCTTTGTTTGTGCTTCATCGAGTTGTTTTTTTGCATACTCAACAAATCGCTCAGGAATTACTTCTTCAAGCTCAAGCAGTTCTTCTACATTAACTTCGTCTAATAGTTTAAAACCGTCGCTATCATCTAAAGTTTGCAGTAACCATAAGGTGCTGTCATCGCTTAAATTAACAAATATTTCGTGTTGCGTGTCTTCATCTAACAACTGCCAAATTTCAAGGCGCTGCTCTTTAGGTATTGCTTCAAAAAGCAATGATAAATGCTCAGTTGATAATGTTAATTGTGCGTCTATTAATAACTTATTTTTGCGCTCTGTGGTGTCGCACTGTAATAAGTCATTTATGAGTTGGGGTAGTTTATCAACCGGATACTCAATCATCTTAAGCCTTAAAGTTTAGTAGGTTATATTAATAAATAGTCACTTATTAATATGTATTGCTATTAGTGTAACGTAGCGGGCATAAAATATTGAAAAAATATGCAAACTCATCCGCTTTTTTTCGCATTGTATGCGTAAAAATAACCAGCGGTTAATGTTTTTTTATTATTTTTTAAATTTAATTATACAAGCACAATCACGACTTACTTTTGATATGATTTCAGATGCTTAAGTGTAGGCAATTTCATACATCTTCATTAACTAACCTGAACTCTGGTTAAGAGATTTACTAACATATTGAATCATCGTTATATTTAATTTTATTTTCTCTAGCCAGAGGTTTTCAGTGAAAACAAGGCGAATTTACGCGTCAATAGCTGGCCTATT
>NZ_JACJES010000045.1:0-1816 GCF_014164175.1 Pseudoalteromonas sp. SG44-5
ACGTTCTTTAACAATATAAAGCAATCATCTGTGTGGGCACTCGTACAGATTGAGTTCTAACAGCCAAGCTTAGTTCGCTAAGTAAGGCAAACAAATTAGAGTCTCAATTGAAAACTGAGTGACCAACAGAATAGTTATTTCGGTAATTATTCGGCACAGTCAATTCAATATCGAAAGATATTAAAATAAATTCAGAATTCATTGAGCTGTCGAAAGACATAAAACTTTTTAATTGAAGAGTTTGATCATGGCTCAGATTGAACGCTGGCGGCAGGCCTAACACATGCAAGTCGAGCGGTAACAGAAAGTAGCTTGCTACTTTGCTGACGAGCGGCGGACGGGTGAGTAATGCTTGGGAACATGCCTTGAGGTGGGGGACAACAGTTGGAAACGACTGCTAATACCGCATAATGTCTACGGACCAAAGGGGGCTTCGGCTCTCGCCTTTAGATTGGCCCAAGTGGGATTAGCTAGTTGGTGAGGTAATGGCTCACCAAGGCGACGATCCCTAGCTGGTTTGAGAGGATGATCAGCCACACTGGGACTGAGACACGGCCCAGACTCCTACGGGAGGCAGCAGTGGGGAATATTGCACAATGGGCGCAAGCCTGATGCAGCCATGCCGCGTGTGTGAAGAAGGCCTTCGGGTTGTAAAGCACTTTCAGTCAGGAGGAAAGGTTAGTAGTTAATACCTGCTAGCTGTGACGTTACTGACAGAAGAAGCACCGGCTAACTCCGTGCCAGCAGCCGCGGTAATACGGAGGGTGCGAGCGTTAATCGGAATTACTGGGCGTAAAGCGTACGCAGGCGGTTTGTTAAGCGAGATGTGAAAGCCCCGGGCTCAACCTGGGAACTGCATTTCGAACTGGCAAACTAGAGTGTGATAGAGGGTGGTAGAATTTCAGGTGTAGCGGTGAAATGCGTAGAGATCTGAAGGAATACCGATGGCGAAGGCAGCCACCTGGGTCAACACTGACGCTCATGTACGAAAGCGTGGGGAGCAAACGGGATTAGATACCCCGGTAGTCCACGCCGTAAACGATGTCTACTAGAAGCTCGGAGCCTCGGTTCTGTTTTTCAAAGCTAACGCATTAAGTAGACCGCCTGGGGAGTACGGCCGCAAGGTTAAAACTCAAATGAATTGACGGGGGCCCGCACAAGCGGTGGAGCATGTGGTTTAATTCGATGCAACGCGAAGAACCTTACCTACACTTGACATACAGAGAACTTACCAGAGATGGTTTGGTGCCTTCGGGAACTCTGATACAGGTGCTGCATGGCTGTCGTCAGCTCGTGTTGTGAGATGTTGGGTTAAGTCCCGCAACGAGCGCAACCCCTATCCTTAGTTGCTAGCAGGTAATGCTGAGAACTCTAAGGAGACTGCCGGTGATAAACCGGAGGAAGGTGGGGACGACGTCAAGTCATCATGGCCCTTACGTGTAGGGCTACACACGTGCTACAATGGCGCATACAGAGTGCTGCGAACCTGCGAAGGTAAGCGAATCACTTAAAGTGCGTCGTAGTCCGGATTGGAGTCTGCAACTCGACTCCATGAAGTCGGAATCGCTAGTAATCGCGTATCAGAATGACGCGGTGAATACGTTCCCGGGCCTTGTACACACCGCCCGTCACACCATGGGAGTGGGTTGCTCCAGAAGTAGATAGTCTAACCCTCGGGAGGACGTTTACCACGGAGTGATTCATGACTGGGGTGAAGTCGTAACAAGGTAGCCCTAGGGGAACCTGGGGCTGGATCACCTCCTTATACGATTTAGAACTTATTTGTTCGTAGTGTCCACACAGATGATTGTTAATT
>NZ_JACJES010000045.1:1916-4936 GCF_014164175.1 Pseudoalteromonas sp. SG44-5
TTAACTCTTACGAGTTGATTGATTGGTATCTACTTTAGTATTCAATATTGACTTCTGGCGAAGTTAAACTGTCACACAACAAAGACCCGTTTGGGTTGTATGGTTAAGTGACTAAGCGTACACGGTGGATGCCTTGGCAGTTGGAGGCGATGAAGGACGTATTAACTTGCGATAAGCCTAGTCAAGCTAGTAAAAAGCACTTGAGACTAGGATTTCCGAATGGGGAAACCCACCTGCTTGCAGGTATCGTTAACTGAATACATAGGTTAACGAGGCGAACGCGGAGAACTGAAACATCTAAGTACCCGTAGGAAAAGAAATCAACCGAGATTCCGAAAGTAGCGGCGAGCGAAATCGGAACAGCCCTTAAGCTTATTATGTGTTAATGGAAGGCTGCTGGAAAGCGCCACGATACAGGGTGATAGTCCCGTACATGAAAAGACATTTTAAGTGAAATCGAGTAGGTCGGAGCACGTGAAACTTTGACTGAATATAGGTGGACCATCATCTAAGGCTAAATACTCCCAACTGACCGATAGTGAACCAGTACCGTGAGGGAAAGGCGAAAAGAACCCCTGTGAGGGGAGTGAAATAGAACCTGAAACCGTGTACGTACAAGCAGTAGGAGCCCACTTGTTGGGTGACTGCGTACCTTTTGTATAATGGGTCAGCGACTTATATTTTGTAGCGAGGTTAACCGATTAGGGTAGCCGTAGGGAAACCGAGTCTTAACTGGGCGAATAGTTGCAAGGTATAGACCCGAAACCCGGTGATCTAGCCATGAGCAGGTTGAAGGTTGAGTAACATCAACTGGAGGACCGAACCCACTAACGTTGAAAAGTTAGGGGATGACTTGTGGTTAGGAGTGAAAGGCTAATCAAACCGGGAGATAGCTGGTTCTCCCCGAAATCTATTTAGGTAGAGCCTCGGACGAATACTTACGGGGGTAGAGCACTGTTAAGGCTAGGGGGTCATCCCGACTTACCAACCCTTTGCAAACTCCGAATACCGTAAAGTAATATCCGGGAGACACACGGCGGGTGCTAACGTCCGTCGTGAAGAGGGAAACAACCCAGACCGCCAGCTAAGGTCCCAAAGTCATAGTTAAGTGGGAAACGATGTGGAAAGGCCCAGACAGCCAGGAGGTTGGCTTAGAAGCAGCCATCCTTTAAAGAAAGCGTAATAGCTCACTGGTCGAGTCGGTCTGCGCGGAAGATGTAACGGGGCTAAACTATGCACCGAAGCTGCGGATTCATCTTAGGATGAGTGGTAGGGGAGCGTTCTGTAAGCCGTTGAAGGTGTACCGGGAGGTATGCTGGAGGTATCAGAAGTGCGAATGCTGACATGAGTAACGATAATGGGAGTGAAAAACTCCCACGCCGGAAGACCAAGGGTTCCTATCCCATGTTAATCAGGGTAGGGTAAGTCGACCCCTAAGGCGAGGCCGAAAGGCGTAGTCGATGGGAAACAGATTAATATTTCTGTACTCGATATAATTGCGATGGGGGGACGGAGCAGGCTAAGCAAGCATGGCGTTGGTAGTCCATGTGAAAGTGAGTAGGGCGTTTGTTTAGGTAAATCCGGACGAACACTAAACCTGAGACACGAGACGAGTCACCAAGGTGATGAAGTTGCTGATGCCATACTTCCAGGAAAAGCCTCTAAGCTTCAGATTATATGGAATCGTACCCCAAACCGACACAGGTGGTCAGGTAGAGAATACTAAGGCGCTTGAGAGAACTCGGGTGAAGGAACTAGGCAAAATCGTACCGTAACTTCGGGAGAAGGTACGCTCCTATCTGTGATGAGACTTGCTCTCTAAGCGGACGGGAGCCGCAGTGACCAGGTGGCTGGGACTGTTTATTAAAAACACAGCACTGTGCAAAATCGCAAGATGACGTATACGGTGTGACACCTGCCCGGTGCCGGAAGGTTAATTGATGGGGTTATCCTTAGGGAGAAGCTCTTGATCGAAGCCCCGGTAAACGGCGGCCGTAACTATAACGGTCCTAAGGTAGCGAAATTCCTTGTCGGGTAAGTTCCGACCTGCACGAATGGTGTAACCATGGCCACGCTGTCTCCACCCGAGACTCAGTGAAATTGAAATCGCAGTGAAGATGCTGTGTACCCGCGGCTAGACGGAAAGACCCCGTGAACCTTTACTACAGCTTGGCACTGAACATTGAACCTACATGTGTAGGATAGGTGGGAGACTTTGAAGATGAGACGCTAGTTTTGTTGGAGTCAACCTTGAAATACCACCCTTGTAGTTTTGATGTTCTAACGTTGGCCCCTGAATCGGGGTTACGGACAGTGCCTGGTGGGTAGTTTGACTGGGGCGGTCTCCTCCTAAAGAGTAACGGAGGAGCACGAAGGTTGGCTAAGTACGGTCGGACATCGTACGGTTAGTGTAATGGTAGAAGCCAGCTTAACTGCGAGACAGACACGTCGAGCAGGTACGAAAGTAGGTCATAGTGATCCGGTGGTTCTGAATGGAAGGGCCATCGCTCAACGGATAAAAGGTACTCCGGGGATAACAGGCTGATACCGCCCAAGAGTTCATATCGACGGCGGTGTTTGGCACCTCGATGTCGGCTCATCACATCCTGGGGCTGAAGTCGGTCCCAAGGGTATGGCTGTTCGCCATTTAAAGTGGTACGCGAGCTGGGTTTAGAACGTCGTGAGACAGTTCGGTCCCTATCTGCCGTGGGCGTTTGAGAATTGAGAGGGGTTGCTCCTAGTACGAGAGGACCGGAGTGAACGAACCGCTGGTGTTCGGGTTGTCATGCCAATGGCATTGCCCGGTAGCTACGTTCGGAACTGATAAGCGCTGAAAGCATCTAAGCGCGAAGCAGGCCTCGAGATGATTTCTCACTAGAGCTATAAGCTCTCTGAAGGGCCGTTGGAGACTACAACGTTGATAGGCAAGATGTGGAAGTGCTGTGAGGCATTAAGCTAACTTGTACTAATTACCCGTGAGGCTTAACCATACAACGCCAAACGCGTTTTATGTGACAGTT
>NZ_JACJES010000046.1:0-4703 GCF_014164175.1 Pseudoalteromonas sp. SG44-5
CTGCTGACAGCCTTGCTGTTGTAGCCATTTTAATGCGGCTAAGCTTTGCTCTATTGCTTGCTCTACAGGGCAAGAACGCGTTTTAAGGCTTACGACAACCGCATCCGCGTCAACCACAGTGTTACAGTGAGGTACATCGTTAAGTTGTACCGTACGCATACCATGTTCAACGAGGAAACCAGCAATGTCGGTTGCTCCGGTAAAGTCGTCTGCAATTACACCAAGTAACATAATTATTTCTCCACACCAGGTAACTTAATACCTTTAAAAACCTTTATAACGGCACTGCTGTCTTCTTTGCCAAAGCAGTGGCAAACATACCAAGCGTGATGTTAGTAAACGATAATTCGTAATCGAACGCTCACGCGGTATTCAAAACATAAATCATTAGCAAAATAGCGCTATAGTCAGTAACTATGATTAGTAGCGTGATGACTATTCATTTATTCACATTAATAGAAGCTAGACCTACCGGTTGTTAAATCTAGTTAACTATTGTGACTATATGTTAAGGTTATTTTGTCGTCAAGCACTTTAGCTCACAAAAAACACCCATTAGTAATGTGTTTGTAGTGAAAAGTATTAAATAAAAGTATGTTTTTTTGCTTTTTGTATAAAGAATTTATAACTTAAACAATAACAAACATAAATTCACACATTTATTCATGGGACTAAATGAGAGTCGAAATTAATTTTTATTTTGCTGTGTGCTAATAAAAAATCGAGATGAAATTGAGATAATGTGTGACTTAGTGTTTCGTTTTTATAGTTATATAACTATAAAAACGAAGGAAGTTTAAATACATCACTTTAGTGAAAAGCAGATTTAAATAGTTAAAATTAACACCTGCTCAGTTATCAGCATGCTGCCAATTAGTTTAATAAAATAAGCTAAGTCCGAGCCCAAAAAGTGAGATGAGCTACATAGCCATCTTAATTTGGCAATAACATGTAGCTGCTCAGGGCTGACTCAGGTATCTAGCGTTACTTTAAATACGTTAAACATTTATTTACTTCATTAGTCGAGCCCATAACAACGGCTACACGTTGGTGAATATGAGAGGGAAGTATATCTAAAATACGTTCATGCTCTGTATGTGCTTTGCCATTAGCGTTCTCGACTAACATAGCCAGTGGATTTGCTTCGTATAATAAACGTAGCTTAGCGGGCTGTTCAGGCTTGTTAATATCGTTGGGATAACAGAAAATACCACCACGAGATAACACCCGATGCATATCACCCACCATAGCGCCATTCCAGCGCATGTTAAACTTTTTAGCACGCACGCCATTTTCACCTAAAAGCAGGTCATTAATATAATCACTAAAGCCAGCTGACCATTGATGAAAATTAGACATGTTCACCGAGAACTCTTGCGTATCAGTCGCTATTGTTAGTTTTTCGGTGGTTAATAAGTAGCAACCTTGTGTTTTGTCTAAGGTGTATAAGCGAGATGGGCCACCCGTAGTAAGCGCCAGCATAGTCGATGGGCCATATAACACATAACCAGCACACACTTGTTCAGAACCTTTTTGTGAAAATTGTAATTCACTATCAGCAGCAACATTGTTTTTAGCGCGGTAAATGGTAAAAATAGTGCCTATTTGACCATTAATGTCGATATTAGAAGAGCCGTCAAGTGGATCAAAGGCAACAATATAAGGTGCATTCTCTGTAGCGGCAACAACATAGTCCTCCTCTTCAGAGGCTATAGTCCTGACTTTACCACTTTCTAATAACATATCTTTGAGTAGCTGATTACTAATAATATCTAGATTTTTCTGAGTTTCACCTTGAATGTTTTCATCAAGGGTAGAGCCCAACACATTAGACAAAGCCCCCTGGCCTACCCGAAATGAAATTTCTTTACAGGCTGTTAGTATGGTTTTAATTAGTAAAATTAATTCAATTTCAACTTTGTCTTGCTCTAAACATGGGATTAACCGTTTCATGCTTTTTCCTCATACCTATTTAGGCAATTAAGCTCTTTAAATGAAATAGCTAAACGCTGCGCCATTGATTGCTCAACTTTGCGTAGCCATACGCGCGGATCGTAGTGCTTTTTATTGGGGAGATCATCACCATCGGGGTTACCAATTTGGCTTTGTAGGTAGGCTGAGTTTTCTTTATAGTAATTACTAACGCCTTCCCAGCTAGCCCATTGGGTATCAGTATCAATGTTCATTTTTATTACCCCATAGCCAATAGCTTCAGTAATTTCGGTTGCTGCAGAGCCTGAGCCACCATGAAAAACAAAGTTTAAACAGTTGTGCGCCAAACCAAATTTGTCGCTCACAAATGCTTGGGAGTTTTTTAAGATTTCTGGAGTCAGCTTCACATTACCTGGTTTGTACACTCCATGGACATTGCCAAATGAAGCGGCAATAGTAAAACAATCACTCACTTGGCTTAATTGTTGGTAAGCATAAGCGACATCTTCAGGTTGAGTGTAAAGTAATGACGAGTCTAGGTGCGAATTATCGACCCCATCTTCTTCACCACCGGTACAGCCAAGCTCAATTTCTATCCCCATATTAATTTTTGCCATACGAGATAGGTACTGCTGACAGGTTTCAATATTTTCAGTGAGCGTTTCTTCAGATAAATCTAACATGTGTGAGCTAAATAACGGTTTCCCATGAAGTTTGAAATACGCTTCACCGGCCTCTAATAGGCCGTCTATCCAAGGTAGCAACTTTTTAGCGGCATGATCGGTATGAAGTACCACAGGAATACCATAATGCTTTGCCACAGCATGCACATAATGGGCTGCTGCAATGGCGCCAGTAATTGCGGGTTGGTGATCTTTAAGAGGCACCCCTTTACCTACAAAAAATGCCGCCCCACCATGCGATAATTGAATAATAATAGGTGACTTACATAAGGATGCAGCTTCTAGCGCAGCATTAATAGAGTTAGTGCTAACAACATTGACCGCAGGAAAGGCATAGTTATTTTCACGGGCAACACGATATAAAGTATTTAAATGCTCCCCACTAACAACACCAGCAGGGACTAGATTAATTAAATTGTTCATTGTTTATCCGTATTTTGTAGATTGCTAATTGTGGTTTCTATAAATAAGTGAAATTTTTAATAGTGATAGAAAACGTGCTACTGATCATTAAAATATAAATAGATTAATTAACGGTATAAGCATTTTTAGTTAAAATTAGTATAGTGCTAAATAAAGAGGTAGAAAAATGCGCAACTTTTTTTGCTAAAGTAAATGCTAAAACCAGTGGTTAGAATAGTTTGCAGCTAAATCTCAACTTGTAAGAATTTACAGTTTTAATTTTGTTTGGTGTGTTTTATCAAGTTATTTTAGATAATTCACACCATTAAAAAGTGCGGAGAGGTTTGCTGCAAATAGCTTACTACTTGCCTCTGCCTTTGAGATCAGCTATTTCAGCAGGTGTTAAATAACGAACAGGGTGGTTATTTAGGATAAACATTAACTTGGCTGTTTCTTCTAATTCTTCTGCATTGTCTACAGCATCTTCTATATCGCTGCCGGTGATCACTGGGCCATGATTAGCTAACAAAAACGCGCGATGATGAGGAGCGAGCTTACCGAGCTCTTCAGCAATACGTGGCTCGCCTGGGCGTAAATAGGGGATCACAGGTAATTGCCCAACACGCATTACGTAATACGGTGTAAATGGGCGAATGGCATTATCAGGATCCAGCGTTTCTAAGCAAGACAGCGCAGTAAGGTAAGTAGAGTGTAAATGCACAATGGCATTACAATCAGGACTGTTGCGATAAATTTCGAGATGAAAAGCCACTTCTTTAGACGCACGCTTACCCGAAATAAGAGTACCGTTTATGTCTACAACAGAAAGCTCATCAGCCACTAAGCGGCCAAATGATGCGCCCGTTGGCGTAGCTAAAAAGTTACCGTCGGGTAATTTAAGAGATAGGTTACCCGCCCCACCAGTAGCGTAGCCGCGCTGAAACATAGAAAGCGCTAAGCTTACCATTTTCTCTCTAAGATCTTGTTCTGTCATAAGTAAAACTCCTGTGCCTTTTCAAAAAACAACTCATCGCCAAAATTACCTGATTTAAGTGCTAGTGATAACGAACCATCAATAGACTTTACCCAAGGCACACCTGAGGCGATTTGAGGGCCAATATGAAAACCTTTTACAGCAAGGCCTTGTGTTACCGTGCCTGACGTTTCACCGCCGGCAACAATAAAATTTTGTATGCCAAATTCTTTTAGTAAATAAGCAAGTTTGCTAAAAAATAACTCTACTGCTTCACTCGATGCATGTGCACCATATTTAGCTTGAATTGCTTTTAGCTGTGCAGCAGGTTGCGTGGCATAAACCATAGGGGCAAATTTGCCATCAAGATTATTTACTACCCAATCAAATGCTTGTTGTAGATAGTGGGCGTTATTCATACATGCTCCTACATCTACGGCAAAGTGCGGGGCAAGGGTTTTATAAGCTGCAACTTGTTTATTGGTCATTAACGAGCACGAACCCGATAATATGACGGTAGCTGCTTTGGTTGGGTAGCCCGCTTTTTTAGCTTCGCCTTGATCTTGTAGTTGTTGCTGCCAGTTTTTTGCAATGCCCGCTGCCAATCCAGAGCCGCCAGTAATTAACTTTAGCGACTTAGCCGCTTTGCCTAGGGTTGCTAAATGTGCACTATTAAAGGCATCAACCACAGCGTAGCGTTTACCTGCACTTTG
>NZ_JACJES010000047.1:0-4444 GCF_014164175.1 Pseudoalteromonas sp. SG44-5
AACAAAAAATCACTGAAATTGCAGAGCGCTCAGAATTTAATATCGAAGAGATCGAGGTGGACAAAGATCATATACACATATTGCTAACGATCTCTCCCAATATCAGCGTTGCGAGTTACGTTAGGGGAATTAAACAATCTACAACGCAAAGTCTATGGTCGAGATTTAAATGGTTTAAAAAGCAATTCTGGGTTAAAAAAACATTTTGGTCTGACGGATATTTTGTTTGCTCTGTTGGAAATGCGGCTGCTGATACAATTCGAAAATACATTCAAGAGCAGGGCTAACTATTCCGATTCATCCCATCGACGCCGCTTCGCGTCGATCAATGGGTTTTCTCGGAAAATTTCTATAAAGATGTATTCAATGCTTTGCACAAGCAAAGGAAGCTTTTTAGTTACTGAGATCAGTACACGATGAGTGGTTTTATAAACGAAGAAAATAAAACGGTATTTAATAAAATACCGTTTACTCCGCTGCTACTATTAAAATCAGCCTACGGCTACTTGAATGCCTTTTTCTTCAAGCTCATTACGGACACTTTCTGGAAAAGCGCTATCGGTTATAATTATATCAAAGCATTCAATATCGAGTGCGTGGAAGGTGCCGATCTTTCCATATTTAGAAGAATCAGATATTAAAATTATCTTTTGTGCAGCCTTAGCAACTGCTTTTTTAATGATAACTTTTGGTTCACTCGGCGTAGAAAGTCCTCGTAAGTTCCAAGATGAAGTAGAAACAAACGCAACGTCTATATTCATGCCATTTAAAAAATCGGCCACTTTGCTGCCCACACTCGATTGATTGTCACGATCGACACGGCCACCTGTATGGTAAAGTTCACTCGAACTATGTTTCATTAAATACATGGCAATCATAAAGTCGTTAGTAATAAAGAGTAAATCATTTCGAGGTGCTAAATGACGTGCAATTTCAAGTGAAGTGGTACCAGCATCAAGATAAACCGATGCATTTTCAGGCACAAATTGACTTGCTAGTTTGCCAATTACTGCTTTTTCTGCTGCATTCTGGTGCGCTTTCGCGTCATGAGATGGCTCATTATGTAATATTGTAGTTAACTGCACTCCCCCTGATACCGATAATACTTTGCCATCTTTTTCTAACTTTGCAATATCACGACGAATAGTCATGTGAGATACCGCAAGATTATCAACTAATTCATTGATACTAATAACATCTTGCTGTGAAAGTAATGATAAAATTATTTTATGGCGCTCTGCTGGGATCATAATGGCTAATGTCAGTTATTATTTTGTAGCTATCTTATCAACTCAACCTGCAACTGTGAAGTTATGCTTGTTATTGTTAAATAACTTTATTTTTCTGCAATTTCATTCGTACTTTCAACAATTTTTATATTTTTCCATGCCTAAAATGTTATCAATTGGTAAGTTGTGTGAACAAACTGCTTGACGATATTAAAATCCAAACATATAGTCACAACAATTAACGAGGATTAACACATAGAGCCGATATCTCAATAAAGGAAAGTACATGAACAATCAAATACCCTTCAATAAAAAATTACTTACTGGCGTATTACTGGCAGGTCAACTTTGTTTTATAAATAGTGTTGCTGCACAAGAAAATGGCTCAAATACCAATGAAAGACTCGAACAGCTTATTATAAAACAACAGCAGCAATTAGAAGCTTTAAAGCAAGAAGTTAACCTACTAAAAAACAGAAGCAATGATAATGTAGACGTCACTATGCAAGCGCCTGCAATACCACAAAGTAAGGTAGTTCATGCCGACCCTAAGGCTAAAACTAAGCTTGTTGTATCTGGCTGGGTAAACCAAATGCTATCGGTTGTTGATGATGGTGAAAGCGTTGATGCTTACATTGTTGATAATGACTTTGCTGAAAGCAGAATTAAATTTTTAGGTACTGTTGCAGCCAGTGATGATATGACTATAGGCGCAAAAATTGAGCTTACTATTGCACCTAACAAATCTGGTAACGTAAGTCAAACGAACCAAGATGTTAATAATATTTTCGATCAACGATACACAGAGGTGTACCTAGAAAGTCAGCGCTACGGTAAGCTTTCGTTAGGTAAAGGCTTCACCCCGTCACATTCAAGCGCTTTAAGAGATTTATCAGGCACAGCACTTATTGCTAGTGCAAACGTGACGGATCAAGCTGGCGGTTTATTTTTTAGAGAGCGTAATAGTGGCACTTTAACTGACATTAGGATCCTAGATGGTTTTAATAGTTTTGATGGCCTAAACCGACGCAACCGCCTGCGTTACGATACACCTACTTTTAATGGCTTTAGCTTAGCTACATCTATTATTAGCGATAGTCGATACGATGCAACGCTATCGTACGAAGGACAAGCTAACGGGCTTAAAGTGATTGGCGCAGCCGCTATTGCTGAACCTAATTTGACCAATGCTGATTTACAATATGATGGCTCTGTTTCGGTACTTCATGAAAATACAGGGTTAAATTTAACGCTCTCTGGTGGTATGTTAGAGCGTGAAAACCAAGATAACCCTAGTAATCTATTCGCTAAATTTGGTTTAATTAAAAATTATACGAGCTATGGCCAAACCGCTTTTTCGCTTGATTACACACGCTCAAAACACCTACCTAATGAAGGAAGCGAAAGTACAGCCTATGGGTTAAGCACTGTGCAACAATTAAATAAATTCGGTACTGAAGTGTATGCCTCATACCGCATCTATTCACTAGATTTAGATATGGGCAGCGACGTTAACGATATTCAGGTGCTATCTGTAGGAGCAAGGGTGAAATTTTAATGAACATATTAAATAAAAAAACGCGACAAATATTCCTACTCCTTGGCGTAATTATGCTTGCTGGCTGTAGTGGTCTTAAACCTTATCAATGGCATGATGAACGTGAAGAGGGTTTAAAAACAGGCCTTTTTAGCGGCGCTGATGGCGAGTTTGTTATTTTAGATAATACTAACGAAAAAATAACCGTAAAATAAACGAATTCAAAATATGACATAACAAAGCTAATCACACTTTTACCCGTTAAATGTATGATTAGCTTTAGTTAAGACGTGTTGACCTTGGCAGTATTAAGCCATTTAAAACAAATTATATTTACCTCCTTCCATAGCTACTATTTTTAACTACCTATATTCCACATAAATTCACAACACAACCTAATACTTTAAAGTACTAATCTATGACTAAATGGTCGGTTTTATAAGCTAAAGTGCTTGACGACCAAATCACCTTAACATATAGTCACAATAGTTAACTATATTTAACACAAAGCACATACACGTTTAAAACGAGGTGAATAGATGAATGAACAACCAATCAAATCAGTCGCTGTTATAGGCCTTGGTTCCATGGGAATGGGCGCAGCTCAGTCGTGTGTACGTGCAGGACTTGATGTATACGGTGTTGATTTAAACCTTGAAGCGCTAAAAACATTAAAAGAATATGGCGCTAAAGCGGTATCAAGCAACGCGAATGATTTTGCCAAAGACCTAGATGCGGTACTTTTACTGTTAATTAATGCAAAACAAGTAAAGTCTGTATTGTTTGACTCTGGCCTTGCTCGTGCCCTTAAGCCAAACACAGCCGTTATGGTATCAGCTACTATTTCTGCCCAAGACGCTAAAGACATTGCAGCGGGTTTAGCTGAGTATCAGCTTATTATGTTAGACGCCCCGGTATCTGGCGGCGCAATAAAAGCAGCTAGCGGTGAAATGACTATTATGGCATCAGGCTCAGCAGCAGCCTTTACTAAACTTGCGCCTATTTTAGAGGCAACCGCCGCAAAAGTTTACAACATAGGCCTTGAAATAGGGCTAGGCGCAACGGTAAAAATTATTCACCAGCTATTAGCGGGTGTACATATAGCAGCAGGTGCTGAAGCAATGGCATTAGCTGCACGGGCAAATATTCCTTTAAATCTTATGTACGATGTTGTAACAAATGCAGCCGGTAATTCGTGGATGTTCGAAAACCGCATGAAACATGTGGTTGACGGTGACTATTCTCCTAACTCTATGGTTGATATTTTTGTTAAGGATTTAGGCTTAGTTTCAGAAACCGCGCGAGATCTCGAGTTCGAACTTCCTCTCACTAGCACCGCGCTTAACATGTTTACCAGCGCCAGTAATGCCGGTTTTGGCAAAGAAGACGACAGTGCCGTTATAAAAATTTTTAAAGGTATTGAGTTACCTGGTGTGGAGAGCTAATTATGTTACTTGGTGTAATTGCAGACGACTTTACCGGAGCAACCGACATTGCTGGTTTCCTCGTTGAACATGGTATGCGTACGGTACAACTTAACGATGTACCTCACAGTAACACTGTGGTTGACGCGGATGCGGTTGTCGTAAGCCTTAAAACGCGTTCTTGCCCTGTAGAGCAAGCAATAGAGCAAAGCTTAGCCGCATTAAAATGGCTACAACAGCAAGGCTGTCAGCAG
>NZ_JACJES010000048.1:0-1907 GCF_014164175.1 Pseudoalteromonas sp. SG44-5
CGCTGGTTAAGTTCTCAGGTTTAAATTTTTCTAGTTGTTCATAGTGATATTTATACCAATGCTCGGGTATCAAATCCTTGTAAGTGTCTATGTGTTTATAGTTACAAGATTCAGGTTTAAACGTTACTTCGGTTGGGTAAACGTCTTGCACTTCATCAATTAAAACTAATGCACCCGTTGGCATCCAGTGATACCAATTTCGCCAAAGACTTTGCCCTTCGCTATTTTGTGATGATAAGCGCCACAGTTGAGCTGTTTCTGGGAATGTTTCTTGTAACTCGGTTTCTATCTCTTCAAGCGGTAAAATACCTTCGATGTTGGTAACAACTAAGCGACCTTTTCTAAGTGCTGGCAACACTTCAAACCATGTTGCGCTAGCTGACTTAAAAGAACCTGGTGCACCGTGAAATATTGAACTAGCCATTATAAAAACCTTAATACATATCTAGTTGCAAGAGCTTGAACAACAATAGTAAGCCCATCAAATAAACGCATATCAACAAGCGCGGCCTTTACATCTTGGGGTAGGGAATCAGCAGCAGCAACAATCTTAGATGAAACCTCAAAGTTCTCTAAGACAGCCTTTGCAACAGACCAAGCAAATTTAATGGTTTCAATTTGGGCTTTAATTTTAAACATAACAGCTTGTTCAGCAATATAAATAGCACTTCGCTTTAAGAAACTAGGTACATCATCATCAAAAAAAGCCCATGTATCAGTAAAGAAATCACCTGTCTTCTGAGCAAAAACAGCTAAACCAGAAGGCTCGTTAGCAAGAACGAAAAACGGTAAAAAAAACATGCAAAGTAAAATAAATTTAATTTTCATTCTTTAGACCCCAATAAAATAAAAATAGCAGTCATAGTGGCAATAAGTAAAATAGCAGGTGCTAACAGCTTAAAAAAGCTAGATATTCGTTCCAAACCTAAATCCAATTTAACGCCTTTCACCTCAACAATTCGCTCTTCATAACCGCCATCAATAGTGATATTAAACTCAAGAACCTCACCCAATTCGGTTTGAATTTGCTTTATATAATCAGAAAATTCGACTTTTTTCTCTTCAATATCAGCCTGTAATTTTTCAATATCCTGCTGAGTAAATACGGAATTCAAACCTTTATTAGGGTCTTTTCTGGTTGTTTGAACGTCAAACATATCTTTTTCAGTATTCTCTCTAAGCTCTTCAAGTAAGGCCAAACCATCATCTTGGCCTTTTTTTATATCGCTAATAACCTTATTACCAGCAACCTCAGCTTTTATTAAGTCATCCACAAGGCCGTTAGTAAGCTTAATCCCATTAGTAGCATCTTTAGTATTTGTTCTTATATGAGAAAGTAACTCGTTAGAGTTTTGTGTCTCTTTGGCCATGCGGTCTAACCTTTGTTCATGGGATTCAATACCAGCAACCATATTTTTATTAATAGAATCTAAATTCTTGTTAACTTTATTCAATGCACCAATTGAGTCTGGGCTTGTGCTTGGGTCGGTGTCTTCTGGCGCTGGCCTTTCATCTGGGTCTGGCGTTTTATCAGGGTCGGGCGTTTCTGGTTCTGGCTCAGATTCAGGCTCAGGTTCTGGCTCTGGCTCTGGCTCTGGCTCAGGTTCTGGCTCAGGGTCGGGAACGCATGAAACAGGCTCAGCCGAACCATAAGAAACAGGGATGTTATAACCACCGTAAGCATCAGTTTTTATTTCACATTGACGGCCATTACCAGCAGGAAAACAAACACTCGTTTGACCGCCACCACTACCAAAAACAAACGGGTCATTGTCGGTTGGTTCTGGGCAATCAGGATCTTTTTCTGGCTCTGGTTCTGGTTCATCACCCAATGGTTTTGCACACATAAATGTTGGCTCACTTGGGTCAGTTGGCTGAGGCTGAATAGGGACGGCAATTTTATACAA
>NZ_JACJES010000049.1:0-1904 GCF_014164175.1 Pseudoalteromonas sp. SG44-5
CGCTGGTTAAGTTCTCAGGTTTAAATTTTTCTAGTTGTTCATAGTGATATTTATACCAATGCTCGGGTATCAAATCCTTGTAAGTGTCTATGTGTTTATAGTTACAAGATTCAGGTTTAAACGTTGCTTCGGTTGGGTAAACGTCTTGCACTTCATCAATTAAAACTAATGCACCCGTTGGCATCCAGTGATACCAATTTCGCCAAAGACTTTGCCCTTCGCTATTTTGTGATGATAAACGCCATAGTTGAGCTGTTTCTGGAAATGTTTCTTGTAACTCGGTTTCTATCTCTTCGAGCGGTAAAATACCTTCGATATTAGTAACAACTAAGCGACCTTTTCTAAGTGCTGGTAACACTTCAAACCAAGTAGCACTAGCTGACTTGAAAGAACCTGGCGCACCGTGAAATATTGAACTAGCCATTATATAAACCTTAGTACATAACGACTTATATACGCTTGAATAATAATATTTACGGCATCAAATAAACGCATATCAACTACAGCAGCTTGAACGTCAGGTGGCAAAGCACTTGATGCAGCGGTAATTTTAGAAGATATTTGAAAGCTCTCCATAACTGATTTAGCAACAGACCAAGCAAACTCCATAGATTCTATTTGCGCGTTAATCATAAACAAAGTAGCTTCTTTTAAAATCCACTGCATAGCCCTTTCAATAAAAGTCGGTAAATCAGAATTAAAAAACTCCCATATATCTGTAAAAAACACACCAATAGCAGACGCTAAGCCAGCTAAGCCCTCATATGTTTTAACTTCATCTGCAAAAGCTATTGAAGGTATAAAAAGCAAAATTAAAAAAATAAATTTAATATTCATTCTCTATTACTCCCTAAAAGTATATACAAACCCGTTAGTGTTCCAGCCAATAATATTGCTGGAGCAATTAACTTAAAAAAATCTGAGAACCTTGATAAACCTAAATCAACCTGAACACCTTTTATTGTTTCAAGCCTTTGCTCATACTGGTTATTTAGATTAGGGTCTATTGTAAATAATGTTTCAGATTCCTTTTTTATATCATCAATTAACTTAAACCTTCGTTTTTCTGCACTTTCAATAAATTTATCAAATTGAGCCATCTCCTCAAATGTAAACACAGAATCTAAACCGCCAGCCATCCTACCGCCTGATGTGAATGTGAATTCATCTTTTTTTGTATTTTCTTTAATTTCATCTAATAACTTAACGCCCTCACCATGTAACTTTACACCCTCAGTTTGAACAGTTTTAACACCCTCTAAAATAGTGTTGGTTTTACCAATTTCTAGAATTGTTTTGCCAGTGTTCAAAGTTGTAGATGCAGTGTTTTGCTTAATAGAGCCTAAAAGCTCATTAGAGTTTTGAGTCTCTTTAGCCATCCTATCTAATCGTTCAGTATGCGTTTCTATGCCTAAATTCATATTGTCATTAATAACGTTAAGGTTGTCGTTAACTTGATTAACTGCGTCTAAAATATCAGTTTGGTCAGAATCATCGGCATCTTTTGGCGGTTCCGGATTATCAGGGTCTGGCGTAGGTGTCGGGTCATCTTTATCATCTGGCTTTTCTGGGTCAGGTGTTGGCTCTGGCTCAGGTTCGGGTTCCGGGTCGGGGTCAGGAACGCAGGTTGTTGGCTCAGCCGAACCATAAGAAACAGGGATGTTATAACCACCGTAAGCATCAGTTTTTATTTCACATTGACGGCCATTAGGTGCAGGAAAGCAAACACTCGTTTGACCGCCACCACTACCAAAAACAAACGGGTCATTGTCGGTTGGGTCTGGGCAATCAGGATCTTTTTCTGGCTCTGGTTCTGGTTCATCACCCAATGGTTTTGCACACATAAATGTTGGCTCACTTGGGTCAGTTGGCTGAGGCTGAATAGGGACGGCAATTTTATACAA
>NZ_JACJES010000004.1:0-224970 GCF_014164175.1 Pseudoalteromonas sp. SG44-5
CCAGAGGTTTTCAGTGAAAACAAGGCGAATTTACGCGTCAATAGCTGGCCTATTGCAAGTAAATTCAACGCAGTTAGCGCTGAAAATAGCTGCTTGAGATAAGTTTATTATCCGGAGCTCAGGTTAACTAGGAAGGATTTTTTGCAGCAGGCAAAATAAAAGCCGTAGCTAAAAATTACGGCTTTATAAATGATTAAATTTAAAAATATGTCTTAAATTTTAAACTGCCCTACCAACTCGCCTAAGCTTTCACCACGACCAGCTAAATGTAAACTTACCGATGACGTTGTTTTACTTGACTCTGTTAGCTCATTTACAATTTCTTGAATAGCAAAAACATTACGGTTTATTTCTTCGGTTACACTACTTTGCTCTGTTGCAGCTGTTGCTATTTGGGTACTCATATCGTTTATAGTGGTAACCGATGTAGTAACCGCGCCTAAGCTTTCTGAAATAGCACGTGATGACTCAACTGAGCGATTACAGCTTTGCTGACTTGCTTGCATAGCGTTAACCGCCGCAGTAACTAAGTTATGTAGCTCACTAAGCATTTCACTAATTTCTAACGTACTTACTTGGGTACGACTTGCTAAGCTTCTTACTTCATCAGCAACTACTGCAAAGCCTCTGCCCTGCTCACCCGCACGAGCCGCTTCAATTGCCGCGTTAAGTGCCAGTAAATTTGTTTGCTCTGCAATACCACCAATAACACTTAATACACTATTAATTTTTTTAGATTGCTCACTTAATGAATCAACCTGTTCTGCAGCTGTATTTATTTCGGCCATTAAGTTTGATACTTCACTTAAAGATATATCAACACATTCTTGCGCTCTTGCTACTTCTTGCGTTGCTGCCTGAGTTGACACCGCAACTTGGGTCGTATTTTGCGCCACTTCGTGAGAGGTTGCAGACATTTCAGTAATCGCGGTCGCGACTAAATCAGTTTCATGATTATGTTTTAATAACTTATCTTCAATCACCAAAGTTTGCGTATTTATATCTACTGATGCTGTTTTAACATCGTTAGTTACATCAACCACACTGGCTATAATACCGTGCAGTTTACTCACGAATATATTAAACGACTCACCTAATTGGCCAATTTCGTCGTGGCTGTCAATTTCTAAACGTCTAGTTAAGTCGCCTTCACCTTTAGCTATGTCATCAAGGCTTTGCACCATTCTTTGTATTGGTTTAAGCATATGGTTGGCAGCAAATAAAGCACCCGCAATAGTTAATAACAAACAAAAGAACGCAATGATCAATAAGGTGGTTACTTTTTCGTTTATGCTTTTTTGCATAGATAGCTCAAAGCCTTCAAGCTCTGCTTCTATGTCGTCTATATAAGCGCCAGTGCCTAGCATCCAGTTGGTTCCAGGGATCATCGCTGCATAACCAATTTTTTCAACTAAGCCGTTGGTATTTGGTTTTTGAAAATGATAGGTAAATGCTCCGCCACCCTGGCGTGCTTGTGCAAGTAAGCCCACAATGATTTTTTTACCATTGGGATCAGTCATGGCTATTTTGTTTTGCCCTTCTATCGCATCACCTAACATGGCATGAAAAACACTCACGCCATTAGTGTCATAAATAAAGAAATAGCCGTCTTCGCCAAAGGTTAGTTTTCTTAATGCATTTTTAGCATCTTGCTCAGTGCCATTTGCAAGCTGGTGCTGTACTACTTGACTACCAATTTCAATTTCAGTTTTTAATAGCGTTTGTTTATCTTTTAATAACTTACTTTTAAAAGTGTCAAAGCTGTGCTGCTGACTTTGCATTTCTAAATAGTACGAACTTGATAAAAAGCTGACCAATAATAATATTAGCGGCAAAATAGCTAGTAGTAACAATTTGCTTTTCAAGCTTAAATTACTCATTTCTTCTCCAAATAAACACATTGCAAGCTGTAAAAGCCCTACTCTTATTTTGTAACTTAGTCGCTGCAAAATTTATAATTTACTCTAGCCCTCCTTCATCACATAAACGGCTAAGTCTATTTAATTTAGGTAGGTACTTACTTAAAAGTATAACTAATGGCTAGTGATTATAGTCGTAGTTACTTTGGTTTAATACAAAAAGACGCCATTGTCATTAATAAACCTAAGCTGAATAGTAATAAAGTTGCAACTTACTCTTGTATAATTAATAGCCTTTAAAGTAAGCAAAACACCTAATACAGGTAAAATATTTAATTCATTGCCGCAATGATGAGCAGACACAACATAAAATACTACTTACAATATAAACAATTTAAATTTGTTTAGTTTTTTTGCTTTTTGTAACATATAATTAAAGTATTAATACTAAACTCCTATAACAAATCAGGTACAATTATTTTAATTGCACCTTGGCTATTTATTAATTAAAACGAAGGGTTAATGAAGTATTTATTTTTTATACTGCTATTTATCACCGCAAATGTAACTGCTAAACCTGAGACTAATAATAGTATCGCTTTTTATTACTCTGCACCTATGCCCTTAGCTGAAATGACTTTTTATTCGCGTGTAGTAGTGCAACCCGAGCTAATAACCAAGCACGAGCTGAACTGGCTCAAACAGCGTAATATTGCTGTTTATGCTTATTTAAGTGTTGGCGAGTCGTTTTCAAAAAGTGAGTATTCACTTAGTGTTAATCCTAATTGGAATAGCCATATTAGCGACTTAACTGCAGCGCAGTGGCAACAGCATATACAAAATAGTGCGCTATCACTAAAGGCACGTGGCTTTAGTGGCTTATTTTTAGATACCCTTGATAGCTACCAGCTATTAGACAAAAAACATAATAAAAGCGCCCAGCAAGCGGGTTTAGTTTTTATTATAGAGCAGTTATCAAACACCTTTAATAAACAACTCATTCTTAATCGTGGTTTTGAGCTTTTACCGCAACTTAAAGGTAGAGCTAACGATCTGGTTGCTGAAGGGTTATTTAGCCACTTTAACCCGCTAGATAACAGCTATAAGTTAACCAATAAAAATGATCAAGCATGGTTAAATGCTCAACTTCATAAAGCGCAAGACCTTGGTTTTAATGTACAAGTAATTGATTATGCAAAACCTAAGCAACGCCTTGCTATGGCGCAAAAAATAATTAATGCCGGTTATACTCCTTGGGTAACTGATGGCCACTTACAAACATGGGGAACATCTAATATAGCCCCAGTTCCACGTCGTATCTTAATTCCGTACAACAGTAATATTGAACCGCTTATATACACTACAGTACATTTAAACCTTGCTACTATGATTGAGTATTTAGGTTATATTCCCGATTATATTAATGTAGCCAAACGCGCTCTACCTGCAGTTGACCCAAGCTTGCACGCCGGTATTATCTCGTGGACTAGTTTTGATACCTTTTACACACCAACTATTACTAATTGGCTTGAAGCAAACTTAGGTGTAGTGCCTGAACTAATTTTAGGTGAACTCCCCTCATCAGCAAATAAGTTAATGTTGAGCCTTGGAGCCGAGCCGTTAGATGTTACACCTTTAGGCCCTTATGAGCTGGAGAGTTTTACCCCTTGGCTAAAAGGTGAATCAAGTATACCGCCAGTTGTAACTAACCCGTACTTTCTTAAATTAGCCGCTAATTCAAAAGCGCTGATTAGTATAAAAGCAGCCGATGGCACATCGCTAGTACAAGGCACTAAAACCAAATATGGTGCGCTAGTGGTGGCTCCATGGTTAATAGACACCTTACCTATGGAAGGTAGCAAGTGGGTAATAGATCCTCGTACCTTACTCACAAAAGCAATGGGCCTGGAACCTATTTTAGTACCCGACACCACTACACAAAGTGGTCGGCGCATGTTAACCATACATATAGATGGCGATGGGTTTACCAGTGTTGCGCATTTTGCAAAAAAGCCTTATTCAGCCGAGGTCATTCTCGACAAAATAATTAAGCACTATAAACTACCTTTAACCTCATCGATTATTCAAGCCGATATTGAGCCCGGCGGTTTACACTCAAAAATGAGCCCTAAGCTTGAGCGCATTGCTCGGGATATATTTAAACTTCCTTATGTTGAAATTGCTTCGCATACTTACAGCCATCCATATTTTTGGACCGCACTAGCCGGGCGTAAAGATATAGACGAGGAAGATACTGTATATGGTTTAAAGCTAGATATACCCGGCTACAACACCATTAGTTTAGAAAAAGAAATTACCGATTCCATTAAATATATAAATGACAAACTAGCCCCAGCAAATAAAAAAACTGTGATTATGCTATGGTCAGGCGATGCAACCCCAGGGCCTAAAGCACTTGAGTTGGCACGTGATGCCGGAGTGCTTAATGTAAATGGCGGTAATACCGACGTAAATGCAGATAACCCAAGCCTAACGCATGTATCGCCTATTGGCCGACCTGAGCGCGATTTGTTGTATCAAATTTACGCGCCAATATTAAATGAAAACGTATACACAAACTTATGGCATGGCCCTTATTACGGTTTTAAACGCTTAACCGAAACCTTCGAAATAACCGAAAAACCATACAGATTAAAACCCTACACTATATATTTTCATTTTTACTCGGGTGAAGTCCCTGCCGGCCTTGATGCACTAAAGCATAATATTGATTATGTTTTGGCAAGACCAAACACCCCAGTGCATTTAAGTCATTACGCTAAAGTAGCAAAAGACTTTTATTTTTCAGCCTTAGCAAAAAATAGCGATGGCCAATGGTTATTTAGCTCTAAAGATATTAAAACCCTACGCGTTCCAGATGTTTTTGACATGCCAAATATTTCCCAAAGTAGTGGCGTGGCTGGAGTTACCCAAAAAGGTGACTATGTGCATGTAGTGAATAATATTGCACAACTTAGTTTTGATCATAGTAAAGAAAATAAAGCCCCCTATTTAGCCTCTGCTAATGTCATTATTGATAATTGGCAAGTAAATGGCCCAGTAAGCTTTACGGCTTGGGTACCGGCAACGCTTGATTTAATCAATGCAGGTGCTTGCGTATTTGTTTCTCATTTAGGTGAGCGATACAAAGGCCTTACACGCGGCGATATTACACAATTTAAAATACCAGCAGGTGACTTTTTTGGTTATCTTAACTGCAACGCAGGGGTTTAATAATGACTAATAAAAAACGCCCTCAGTTAATTTCTTTAAAAACAATTTTAGTTATATTAGCCGTGAGTTGTTTTGCACTTTATGCGTTATTTCCGCGTACTTTGTTTTTTGAAAAAGAAGCTTTATCGCAAGATTACACCTTTGAAAAATCGTATTTAAATGCTGCGCTTAGTACCGATCCTAATAATGAAAAGTTACGTGCAAAGCTAATTGAACTGCACATAAAACTCAGTGAATATGCAGCTGCCACTAGTGAGCTTGAAAAACTACCTAAAAGCGACAAAAAATCACTACTTGAAATTCAGTTAATGTACGCTTTATGGTTAGCAAATGATGCAAAGAAAGATGACCGATTTGAGGAGCTATCGTTAAAAGTAGGTGCGCTAAAAAACTGGAACGAGCAAATACTTAACATAGCTAAAGCCCTTGGTTTACATGCTAAAGTGGCACTTTACTATCAGCAAAATGCACAACCCTTACTCGCTGCCGATTACTGGTTAAGTGCAGGGGAGCCTGCAAAAGCACTCGCAATATATAAAAATAATATTAATGCAGATATTGCGCCTAAAGCCATAACCACTGCACTGGGAGCAAATAACCCTGAGCAAGCCTATGCCTGGTGGAAAACATATGGCGATAGCACAAATATCAAACGCACCCTTTATTTAGCTAACCTAGCCGGTAATACCCAAGATGCCGCCAGTGCTATCGAAAACTTACTCAAGCAAGAGCCAAATAATAACGAATATCTAACTAAGGCAATGTATTTGCGCCTAGCCGATGGTAACACCCTAGGTGCTGAGCAATTATTAACACAGCTATTAATCAATAATCCAAACGATAAAGAGCTACGTTTGCTTAACTGGAAAATGAAACGTTGGCTAAATAAGCCAGAGCAAGCACTTGTAGAATTTAAATGGCTAATGGCCAACCATGCAGTTAACGTTGCCATGCTAACCGACAGCATTAATGACGCCGTGGCGTTATATTTGTACCAAGACGCCAACGATATTTTTCAATATAAAGCGCAAAATAGACAGCTCTCAGATAAGGGCTTCGTTCGTTGGATGCAAACTAATGAGTTTATTGGCAACCCAGAGCAAGAGCTCAATAATATAGAGCGTTTTGAGCAAATTAATGGCAAAAGCTTACTGTCGCAATATTGGAAAGCAAAAGTATTGCACGATACCGGTAACTTAAATGGGTTAAGAGCATTATGGCCTAGCTATAAAGGCCCTAAAAACGAAGAAGATTTATTATGGCTGGCACGCGCATTTTGGCTTGCAGAAGACTATAAAACTGCGCTCACTATTTTGCAGCAAAAACAACAAAGCACCGACGATGAGTTTTGGAGTGCCCGTGTTGATATGGCGTTAAGGCTGCAAAATAAAAAAGAAGAACTATATGCCTATGAGCAATTAAAAGAAATTAGCCCACTGAGTGTTGGTGACATGCAACAGTATCAGCAATTGCGCTTTGAGGGTAACGCCAAAGGCTTGCTTGAATACCTATGGCAACAAGCACCACTGAGTGATAGGCAGCTTATTCAAGTTACGCAACTGAGCGTGCAACTTGGCGACGCTGACTCTATTGCTCGCGTACACAACGAACTTGAAAAACAGCGCTACAATAAACAGCTTTATCCAGCATGGTCTTTACTGTCGAATTGGTATCAAAATCAAAACGATTTAAATTCTGCTTACACCACTCTTAACAGAGCGGCAAAACTCAGTGAATATAACACTGATGTAGTCCTTGCCCAAGGCTGGTTAGCGCTGCAAATGCACGACACCATAATGATAAAACGTATACTAGCTAACTATTCGCAAACTGAGCCTTCTTATAATTGGGCGCAACTTTTAGCTAGTTTATCTATTTATGAAAAATCGTATAACAGTGCATACTTTTATTTACGCCAATTAGCTATAAGTAACCCAAAAGATTTAACCACCTTAGTTAATTTAGCCGACGTTTTACAGCTGCTTGGCTATAACGCCAATGCCACTGAACTACATCATTACCTATTGCAGCATTTACCTAAAGATAAATACGCTTACCGAGGGCTAATGTACCGCTGGGCGGGCGCTATGGCAGTGCCGCATTTAATGCAATTTAACACTATGGGTGAACTTGCACCCGACACTATTGGTGAGCCTGTTGCAAATTGGTGGCTAGCCAGACGAGCAGCAAAAAACTTAGCGCCTTGGCAAACTCTGCAGTTAAATATGATTAACGGTGAATTTAATAACGTTGAGCAACAGCTCACTGAAAACACTTTAAGTGAGCTTGATCAATTAAATGCATTGCTGTATTTAAAACAACCTTATGCCACCATGCAGCGTTGGTATGAAACGTTAACAAATGAGCCTACAGAGGCGCAAACTAGTTTATTACGCAACGCACGAAATGCTTATTTTAGAGCGCTTGAGGTAAACTTTTCGCCTGAGGCGGGCTTAAACAGCAGTCAATATGATGTAAACGTGTACTTTCCCTATGCAAAAGGCCAATGGAAATTAAGTGTTAGTAGCCAGCAAAACCTTAACAATAATGGCTTACTGTTCGCCATCGAAGATAAAATGACTTGGGGCCGATGGTATTTTGATGCCAAAATTGATACTCACCAAGGCACATTAGCGAGTCGTCAAGGGCTTAGCTTAGATACGCGTTACCAATGGGATTCGCGCACTCAAGTAGGTTTAAAGCTTGAGCATAATGTAGAAAACCGCCAATCTGAAACACTATTAAGTTTTGCCCAACTAGATAAAGCCACCGCATATATAAACTACAATATTGATGGCAGACAAAGCGTGCAACTTTCTGGTTCTGCGCTGTCTTTTTCACGTAGAAGTGATAACAGCAGCATAGTAAGCGGGCAAGAATACAATGCCCGATACCAATACAACATTTTAAAAGACCGCCCTGTATGGAGCGCCTACTTTAGCGCGCAATGGCAAGATTTTGACTCTGTAAATACCTTTATTAATAATGAAGCTAATTTATTGCCAATCGATCTTCAGCCTTTTAGGCGTTTAGCCCTAGGCACTTCATTTGCATCTACAGGATCACTAGAGCCACCTTATTTAGGCGCTAGCCCTTCGTGGTTATTTGACATCAGTACAGGCTATCAAACCCTTAACGACACCCTAGATATTTCAGTTTCAAGTGGTGCGGGTTGGTCTATTTTAGGCGATGATTTATTTAGATTACAGCTGGGTTATCAAAGTAGTAATAAAGTGGGTAACTCAGATACACAATTACAATTAGGATATTACGTACATTTTTAATGTTAGGAGAGATTATGTTTCGTTTAGTTATACCGTGTTTGGTATTAGTTTTATCAGCTTGTACAACCAGCCATGTGGCTGATGATGTTGAGCTTAGAGCAACAACAACAGTGGCATTATTACCACTTGTAAATCATGCACAAACACCGCTTGCTGGTGAGCGCGCAGAGGATATTTTAGCCAGTATTTGGCAGCAAAATAAGCTACCTACTTTAATTCGTGCGCCACGCACTAACAATAAAGAACTACCACCGCTAGACGATCAATACCGTGTAGATAACGCAATGCAGTGGCTAAGCACGCAACAAGCTGATTATATTATAAGTGGTAGCATTGAAGAGTGGCGTTATAAAGCAGGACTTGACGGCGAACCTGTGGTTGCTTTAACTCTATCATTAACGGCTAGCGGCCAAACAACACCACTATGGACTGGCACAATTGCTAAAAGTGGTTGGGGACGAGATAGCATTGCTGCGGTAGCCCAAGATGTCATAGCCGATTTACTATCTTACATAGAGGTTAGTGAGTGAAAACACATTTCTTTCGCCCAAGAGAGGTTCCTGAGCTACAGATATGGGCTGAGGTATTTATATTTACCGCGCTGGCTTTAGGGCTACCCGTGCTGTTTAACACAGCGGATCCCTTTTGGACGCAAGGTGGGTTTTCGTGGCCGGTTTTAGGCCCTCTGCTGGTAGCATTACGTTACGGCTTTTCAAAAGGCTTTATTAGCATACTAAGTTTGCTTATTGGCCAACTGCTGCTTGTAGAAACAGATATTTTAACGCCCCAAAGTGACTTTAATATTAACGCTATTTTAGGTTATGTTATTGTCATTATGGTCACTGGCGAGTTTAGAGATGTATGGGATCGCACCAATCAAAGGCAAACTATTCAATTAGAATATGTAACCGAACGATTAGAGGTGTTTACCCGTCAATATCATCTTATTAGCTCCTCGCATGATCGCCTTGAGCAAGTGCTCGCTGGCCATACGCTTAGTTTAAGAGAATCGCTGCAAGCAGTAAGAGAATCTATTGGGCAACTAGAAGAAAGGTGTTTAGATAAAGCCGCACAAAGTATTTTAAATTTATTTGTTGAATACGGAACATTAGAAAAAGCGGGTATATACAAGGTTGAAAACAACATCATTGTAGATCCGCCACTTGCTGCTATTGGTAAAATGAATACAGTATCCATGTCAGATCCGCTTGTCAGTGCTATGTTTGCAGAAAACGAATTAGTATCGGTAAAAGACGTAAAAGCCTCTTTAGGTGTAAGTCAGTACCATATTGCGATTCCAATTACAGATATTAGCGACACAGTTTATGGGGTTATATTAGTCGAAAAAGTGCAATTTTTTGCTCTTAAAAACACCACACTTACCTTGCTTGCTGTTATGGCTGGACACATTGGTGACTTACTCCGTCACGAAATAACTAATCCGGTAATGCAAGCCAATGAAGCGCCCTACTTTATTAAACAAGTAAAACGTGCAAATAAAGAGGCTAAACGCTATAAAATCCCATCGCATTTATTAAAAATAACAGCTACAAATATTAATCCTGAATCGCGTCAACTTATGAAATATTTAAGCGAAGCCCGCCGTGGTTTAGACATTTATTTGTATAACAACGAAAAACAAACATTACTGCTACTTATGCCTTTGGCTGATGAACTTGAAAAAGCAGGATTCATTGCCCGCTTAAATAGTTGGAGCAAAGGACGTACTGGCAAAAATCTAACTGATTTAGGTATTGTTATCGAGCAACAAATAGCATTGCCTATTAATAATGACGATTTAAAAAGATTGGTCGCATTTCATGATTAAAATTATCATTGCAGCCATCTTAGGGTGTATATGCGAGTATTTTGCATTACTGCAAATACTCGACACTCCCAACTGGCTAATTGTTACTTTACTCCATGCATTAGCTAGCCTTTTTTATGCTTTTATTAGCTATACACTCATTCCTGTAAAATACAAAACAACCCCATTTAGCAGTGTTTTGTTTTTATTTTTATTACTGCTTTCACTGCCCATACTTGGCATTATAGGTGTTGTATTTGCATTAAGCTTTGCCCTATGTAAACCAATCAAAAATGACGACATTGAAATAGAAGAACATAAAATCCCAGCGCTTCCCTTTGAAGCTAAAATGACTTCGGCAAATCCGTCTTATTCTATTGGTGGCTTAAAAGCTATTTTAAAACACGCCAGTGAGCCTAATAAGCGTTTAAGTGCTGTAATGTCTGCACGTCACATGAGTGACGCACGCGCTATTCCTATTTTAAAACTTGCACTTAAAGATCTAGAAGATGATATTCGTTTACTTGCTTATTCAACACTGGATGGTAAAGAAACTAAAATAAACGAAAAAATAAGCCAATATCAGCAAGAAATCACCTTAACAAGCACGCAACCCGAACTAGGTAAATTGCAAGGGCAACTAGCTGAGCTGTACTGGGAGCTAAGTTATTTAGGCTTAGCCCAAGGCGCGCTAAAATCCTACGTACTAGAAAAAGCAGAGCTACTGGCTCTGCAAAGTGTTGAGCATGTAAAAGCCCCTGCTACCTTTGTGTTATTAGGCCGTATTTGTTTATCGCTAAACAAATACCCGCAAGCACTAACGCACTTAACACACGCTACAGAATTTGGCATGGCGCAGCGCCATGTATTGCCATATAAAGCTGAAGTCGCTTTTTACATGGGCCTATTAGATGATTGTAAGCGCTATTTAAATGAGCTCCCTAAACAACCTGAAGGTAGCGAACTACGCCATTTACAGGAGTACTGGCATGGCTGAAAAGAATGCTGACATATTACTACTTTTAGAAGGTACCTACCCATATGTACGCGGTGGCGTATCAAGTTGGGTGCATCAAATAATTGAAGGCTTACCACATTATAATTTTGAGTTGGTATTTTTGGGTGGAGCACCTGAGCACTACGGCGAAATTCAATACCAGCTACCTGATAATGTGACTAAATTACATGTTCATTATTTAATTGAAAATAATACCACTGAAATAAAAGCGAAGCATGGTACTAAATACAAGCAAGAACTGTTTGATTTTTGGCAACAGCTGCAAAGCTACTTTCGTGACTGTAACGACCCTATACCCACTGAGTTATTAAAATTTGCTTTTGAAACACTCGGCAAAAAAGATGGCATTAATGCAGCCGATTTTTTATATAGTGAGTCATCTTGGCAAGCCCTTTCAAAATACTATTTAAGCTATTGTGATGAATCGTCATTTATCGACTTTTTTTGGTCATATCGTAATTTATATAAGCCGTTATTTAAAATAGCAGAAATTGCTAGGGGCCTGCCAAAAGTTAAACTAATTCATTCTATATCAACAGGCTACGCCGGTATTTTAGGCTCTGGCGCCAGTGCAATAAGTGGTACGCCTTTTTTACTTACCGAGCATGGTATATACACAAAAGAGCGTAAAATTGATTTAATTCAAGCAAGCTGGATCAAAGATTCGGAGCAGAGCTTAGGTAAAAATTTAAATACCGAAATGGGCTTTATTAGGCGTATGTGGATCAACTTTTTTGAGCAAATTGGCCGTACAACGTACCAGCAAGCGACTAAAATTATTTCTTTGTACGATGGTAATATGCAACGCCAAATTAAAGATGGCGCAGAGCCGGCAAAAACGCTTGTGGTACCTAATGGCATTAAAACAGTGCGTTTTAAACAAGCCCTGTTACAACGCCCAGAAAAAACGCCAATGGTAGTAGGTTTAATTGGTCGTGTTGTGCCTATTAAGGATATAAAAACATTTATACGCGCAATTAAAGAAGCACAATCTATTATACCCACCCTAGAGGGCTGGATAATTGGCCCTTTTGAGGAAGATCCAAAATATTATCAAGAATGCCAGTTATTGGTCGACAGCTTAGATTTAATCGACAATGTGAAATTTTTAGGCATGCAAAACATTGCTGAAATACTGCCTAAGTTAGGCGTTGTAGCACTCACCTCAATATCTGAGGCGCAGCCTTTGGTACTACTAGAAGCAATGGCAGCTGGCGTGCCTGTATTAGCCAGTGATGTAGGTTCTTGCCGCGAAATAATAGAAGGCGCAACCGCACAAGACAAAGCCTTTGGCAAAGCTGGCGAAGTGGTAGCAATAGCCTCACCTAGCGACACTGCTCAGCAAATAGTAAATATATTGCAAAACGAGCAAAGGTGGCGCGAATATCAAAAAAGTGGCCTTGAACGGGTACAAAAATTTTATGATGAGAGCCATATGTTTGCTCGTTACGATAAACTTTATAAGGACACAATGGCATGGCCGGAATAGGTTTTGAGATACGTAAGATTCTCAAAAAAAACACCCTGCTTTCAGTATTTGAAGCTTACGGCTACGCTGGATTAATTGGCTCAGGCCCTTGGTTACTATCTATTATTGCTTTAATGCTTATTGGTATTTTAAGCTTGGGCATTGTGCTACCAAAAGTACTGATCATTCAATTTTTAACCTTAGTTACCTACATGATGGCCGCCTCGCTTATTTTAACTGGCGGCTTACAGCTATTATTAACGCGTTTTATTGCCGACCTACTTTTTACTAAAGATGATGGTCAAATACTGCCTAATCTACTTGGCGCGCAATTAGTTACCACCATAGCTGCGTTACTCGTTGGCCTTGCTGTGTGGCCATTATTGCCACTGCCAGTAGTGACTAAATTAATTATTTTAGGTGCATTTGTCGGCTTATGTAATCAGTGGCTCGGGGCTATATTTTTATCGGGTATGAAAGAGTACCGGCTCATTTTAGTTACTATGCTTAGTGGCTATTCTTTTATGGTATTACTGGCATATTTACTAAGAGATTGGCAATTAGATGGATTGTTTTTTGCTTTTTTTGCTGGCGAAGCGCTGTTATTTTTTAGCTTTTTATTTATGATTATTCGCCGCTACCCTGGTGATAAGTTAATTAGCTTTGATTTTTTAAATAATAAAAAAGTGTATTACAGCCTGTTCTTTTGTGGCTTGTTTTACAATATAGGTGTTTGGGCTGATAAAATTATTTTTTGGTATTCACCTAGTACCTCAATTGAAATTATTGGTACTCTCAGGGCAAGCCCTATTTACGACTTACCCATATTTTTAGCCTACTTGTCTATTATTCCTGGTATGGCCGTGTTTTTGGTAAGAATGGAAACCGACTTTGTAGAGGAGTACGACCGTTTTTACACTGCAATACGCGAAGGTGCCTCTTTAAATGAAATTTATTTATTAAAAGATAATATGATACAAACTGCCCAAGGTGGTTTATACGATATATTTAAAATTCAGGGTATTACCGTAGCTTGCTTATTACTTTGGGGTGAGCAAATACTCACTTTTATAGGCATAGATCCTAACTACAAAACCTTATTATTTATCGATGTAGTGGGTGTGGGTGTACAGGTTATATTTTTATCAATACTCAATATTTTATTTTATTTAGATAAACGTTTTACTGTGCTGGTACTCGCAGCAATATTTTTAGTCGTAAATGTTGTTTTTACCTATTTATCGGTTGCACTTGGACCACAGTTTTATGGCTATGGCTTTGCATTTGCAACTATTATTAGCTCGGTTGTGGGTTTGTTTTGGTTATCTAAACAGTTTGAAGATTTAGAATACGAAACCTTTATGCTGCAATAATAAACGCTTAACATTTCAGGCTATTTGCTTAAACCAAGCTTATAATGCCAAAACTAATAAATAAGTGTAATAAACATAAATTGCTTATTACACTTATTTCTCCCAATAAAATTCTTTTATAAAGGAATATTCAATGGCTTTTGATTATGGATCGATTGATCTTGGACTTAAAAACCCCTTCAAGCTTGAAGGTAAAGTAACCGCACTAAGAGGTGCTATAGAGTCAATTACCGGCATTACGCTGCTTGTTGTTGCTGCAGGGTTAGTTAAAGAAGATGCAACTGCTGGGTGGATCTTGATGCTTTTTGGGATGATTATTTTAGGGTTTGGCATTGCTTCACTCTCAACAGGTATTTATGCCACACTAAAATACTTTGTTGGCCGTAATCACCCTACGTCACTGGCTTATAACTACAGTAAATCGCAAAGCTCTACCGCAAAAGAAGAAAAAAAAGAAGTTGCCTATAACGACCAAGAACTAGAAGAAATGCTTATGGGTCGTAAAAACATTACTTTTAAAGAGCCTAAAGGCTTTTTATCTCGCTTGTTGCATAGCCTTATTCCTAAACTAATGTTTTTACCCTACCCGATGCGTAATATTGCCCAGCAATTATTTGGCTCATGGGTAAGTACCTTTGTGGCACTTATTGCGTATGGACTGGTAGCTTTTGTATCTTTGTCGGGCTTTACCGGTGAAGCAGGCGAATTAGCATTTCCCATATACAGTAGCATTTTAATGTTTTATGTATTGTTCTCATGGCGCTCGGCAGGTAAACCAACCACTCGCAATGCTGCAAGAGAAATTGAACCACTTGGTGGTGGTGCACTGGCTAAAATTATTTCGCTATCGTTTATTTTACCCATTATTATTGGCCTTTCTATGTCGTGGTTAATGCAAAAACAACACATTAGTAAAGCGCAAATAGATGTTTGGTTTGAACAATTACCCAACCTACATGCGGGTATGTATTTAGTCGCTATTATTATTTTAGCCACCTTGAGCTGCGCACTGGTTTTTACTATGTTAAAAGCACGATTAAATACCATAACACCAAGCACTGAGGTATCTGAGCTGCGCGAAAACTGGCAAGAATCTGTACACCCTACTGAAATTTTTATTAATTTAGATAACCTAGTAATGGCTAACCGTCGTTATAAAGAAGTGCCTAATCGCGTATACCGCGAGCTCAACCCACAACTGCAAGAGCAAGTAGAAGGAAAAGGCGGCTTTAAAGGCGAAATAATTCAAGAAATACAACCTAAACTACATGAGCTAGATTTAGGTAAAGGTTTTAGTATGGCTAGATTATTGGCGCTACTTAGTGGTAATTTTCTGTATTTAATCGCGCTTATTTTCACGGTATTATTAGCCTACTCTTTCATCGATATTTATCGTTATATTGATAGCGCAAATATCAATTCAATAGAGCAAGCACTTAATAATCGTCATATTTCACCTATCAGCGAGCTAGTAATGGCAAGCGTACACTTATTACTGATAGGTGTATTAATTAAAGCCTTTGCTCAGCTATTAAGTAGCAATGCACATTTGTTTTTTGCTGAAATGCAATTTGAATCACTTCTGGTCTATTTTAAATGTGAAGGTACATTTACTGAGTCTAAAATATCAACCGGTACAGGTATTCACGACAGCACTCGCTCTGAAAACACCTTAGTACGTAGCAGCATTACCCCTTGGGTTATTGTTTCGCGAATAGTAACCACCACTTTTGCAGCAACAGGTATGAAAAATCTTGAGCATCCACGCCATATTATGGAAATGCACAAAGACGAAGGTCAGTTACAAGCAATTAAAAACGATGTGATTGCGTTCTTAAAAGATCGCGAGTCAATAGCCTCAATTACCAGTGAGCGTGATTTAGGTAACGCGTCGCAAATTCATCAGCTTAATCAGCAAACACGCGCTATGCCAACACAACAAAGCGCAATTACAAAAAATGATGAAGAAGCCGCCGGCTTTATCAGACAACAAGATGATTTAGCCTCAGAAACCAAGTCATAACACAGTAACTTAATTATATATCAATGCCACTGGCAATCAGTGGCATTTTTAACAGCAACTATACCTTTTTAAACCCCAGTTAACTTTGCTCACTTTAATGTCATGCTTGTTCTAAATTAAACCTTGTAACAACACACAAAGCCCTTGCTTTATGCGCTAAAACGCAAATAATAAAGCAATCTATAATTGGGTAAGAATGAGAGAATGAGCTACATACTAACCACACAATGCGCCGATGATGTAGGGCTAATAGCCAAAATCACCGGGCTTTGCCACCAGCATAATTTAAATATTACACGTAATAATGAATTTGTAGACAAAGACGCTAAACGCTTTTTTATGCGTACAGAGCTCACTGGTGAGCCACAAAGTAACTTTTTACCACTACTACGCGAAATACTACCTGCAGACGCTAAAGTGGCTTTACACAATGGTACAAAAACCAAAGTTGTGTTACTTGCTACTAAAGAAGCACATTGCTTAGGTGGCGTATTATTAAAGCAATTCGAACAAGCGCTAAATATTGAAGTGCAAGCCGTTATAGCAAACTACCCTATTTTAGAGCCGCTTGCTAAAGGGCTTAATGTCCCTTTTCATGTTATCTCTCATGAGGGATTAACGCGCAGCGAGCACGATCAACAAGTAGGCGATTTAATTGCCAGCTATAACCCTGACATTATTGGTTTAGCTAAATATATGCGTATTTTAAGCCCTGAGTTTGTACAACGCTTTGAGGGCAAAATTATTAATATTCATCACTCGTTCTTACCCGCTTTTATTGGTGCAAAACCTTATCATCAAGCATTTGAACGTGGCGTAAAAATCATTGGAGCCACAGCTCACTTTGTCAATAACGAGTTAGACGAAGGGCCTATTATTTTGCAAGATGTTACGCCTGTAACCCACGCAGAAACTGCAAAAATGATGGCCAATATGGGTAAAGATGTAGAAAAAACAGTATTTTGTAAAGCGCTACAACTTGCCTCTGAGCATAAGCTATTTATTAACGGTAATAAAACCGTGGTGTTTTCGTAAAACAAAAATGCCAGCAAATTATGCTGGCATTTTTAAACGATTAAATAATACTTATTGTATTACCCAGGTACTATTAAGGCGTGTAATAAGTGGGTGATCCTGGCCCTACTGGCATACCCAATACAAATACCCATAAATAAAACAAAACAACCCAACCAACAAAAAATATCATACTGTATGGCAACATAGTGGCTACCAGTGTGCCTATACCCATATCTTTTTTGTACTTAGCTGCGACAGCGAGGATCAAGCCAAAATAGCTCATCATTGGCGTTATTAAGTTAGTAACCGAGTCACCTATACGATAAGCCGCCTGAATGGTCTCTGGCGCGTAACCAACTAACATTAGCATAGGTACAAAAATAGGCGCGGTAACAGCCCATTGCGCCGAAGACGACCCTAAGCTTAAGTTAACCAACGCACACATTAATATAAATAATACAAAAACTTCGGGACCAGTTAAGTTTAAAGCTTGCAGTAATGCAGCACCGTTAATTGCTAAAATAGTGCCTAAATTGGTCCATTTAAAAAACGCGACAAATTGCGCAGCAAAAAACACTAGTACAATATACATGCCCATTGAGCTCATACTTTTGCTCATCGCATTAATTACGTCTTTGTCGTTTTTCATGGTGCCAACAACGCGCCCATATACAAAGCCCGGAATACCAAAGGTTACAAAAATAAACACCACTATGCCTTTCAAAAAGGGCGAGTGGGCTACTAATCCGGTTTCGGGATTACGTAAAATGCCATCGGCTGGCACTATGGTCCATGCAAGTAGCAGCGATACAACTAATAACGACACCCCTGCCCACTTTAAACCCGACTTTTCTTTGGCCGTTAACGCGGCAATATTATTTTGTGCAAGATCAGCACTGGCCTCTTCAGGATTATATTTACCTAAACGTGGTTCAACAATTTTTTCAGTAACTAGGGTGCCTAAAATCGCAATTAAAAACACCGACACCATCATAAAATACCAGTTAGCTTCTGCGCCTACTTGGTAAGTTGGGTCGATCATTTGCGCCGCTGGTGTGGTAATGCCTGCCAGTAAGGGATCTATTGTGCCTAATAATAAGTTAGCACTATAACCACCCGACACCCCAGCAAACGCCGCTGCTAAGCCCGCTAATGGATGACGCCCTAAACTATGGAATATCATTGCAGCTAATGGAATAAGTACCACATAGCCCAGCTCAGAGGCGGTATTAGATAAAATAGCGGCAAACACCACCATAAAGGTCACTAACCGCTTTGATGCGCCCATTACCATGCCGCGCATTGCTGCCGACAGCAGTCCAGAGTGCTCAGCAACACTCACACCAAGTAAAGCTACCAGTACCGTGCCCAGTGGTGCAAAACTGGTAAAGTTAGTTACCAAGCCAGTTACAATACGCTGTAATCCCTCGGCACTAAGCAAGCTCACTACTTCAATAACACCATCGGGTTCGCGCCCAGGCGAGCCCTCAGGTCGAGGATCGATTGCACTTAGGCCAAACCAATCCGCCACTCCACTAAATACAACAATTACGATACAAAATATTGCAAATAAGGTGATGGGATGCGGTAGCATATTGCCTAAAAATTCTACGCCAGCTAAAAAGCGGTTAAACCAGCCTTTATTTGCGCTTTCATTACTACTTTGGGCCTTGGAGTCTAAAGAGTCTGACATACCATGTTCTCTTAATTATAAAATGCCCGTAAGCTAGCATTATTTTTATAGGAGATCATGTAATAAAGGTGAATGGCTTGTGATAATTGCGTATATAAGCGTAAATAAGACTAAAAAAGAGGCTTTGTGCCTCTATTCTATGCATGGTTTTATATTTGCTCTATAGGTGCTAATTGTAGTTTTGCAGCAATTAATACCGCTTGTGTGCGGTTATATACGCCAAGCTTTCTAAATATGGCGGTAATATGCGCTTTTACAGTGGCTTCTGAAATATGTAACTCATACGCTATTTGCTTATTTAGCAAACCTTCGTGCAGGTATTGTAAAACACGGTATTGTTGTGGGGTAAGTGAGGCAACTTGCGCTGCAATTTCTCGGTCTTCGCCTTGAATTTCGGCGACTTTATTTTTTAATTCTGTTGGTAACCAAGTATCGCCTTCGAGTATTTGATTAATTGCATTGGCAATATCATCTGATGATGATGACTTAGGAATAAACCCCATTGCGCCGTAACCCATTACTTTAGATACAATATTAGCGTCTTCACTTCCCGAAACTACCGCAATAGGTAAACTAGGATAGTCTTCTCTAATACGAATAAGGCCGTATAAATCACCATTACCTGGCATGTGTAAATCCAGCAGTAATATATCAAGATCTTCTTGCTCGCTTAGCACCTGCAATGTACTGTCAAAATCAGATGATTCAAATACTTCTAAATCGTCAAATTTTACAGTTAGTGCACCCTTTAGTGCTTCACGAAATAACGGATGGTCGTCCGCTATTAAAAACTGACTCATGGTTCACTCCTAATAAATTCGGCTGTGCCCTATCTAGTAGAGCACAGCCGATATACTACGTTTAGAATCAACTTGTAATCAAGCTTTTAACGCGCATTTAACGATTTAATCGATTTTCAATTAACTCATCAACCACAGATGGATCGGCAAGTGTTGATGTATCACCTAGTTGTTCGTGCTCGTTGGCCGCAATTTTACGTAAAATTCGACGCATTATTTTACCAGAACGCGTTTTTGGTAACCCTGGTGACCACTGAATCATATCGGGTGACGCAATTGGGCTTAACTCTTTACGAACCCAGTTACGAATTTCTTTGGTTAACTCATCGCTTACCGTTATACCTTCGTTAGGGGTAATGTAAACATAAATACCTTGGCCTTTAATATCATGCGGATAACCTACTACAGCGGCTTCAGCTACTGCTGGGTGTGCAACCAGTGCGCTTTCTATTTCAGCAGTGCCTAAACGATGCCCCGAAATATTAAGTACATCATCTACGCGACCAGTGATCCAATAATAACCATCTTCGTCACGACGACAGCCATCGCCACAAAAATACACACCTGGGTAGGTAGAAAAGTAAGTTTGTTCAAAACGTTCATGATCGCCATAAATAGTACGTGCTTGCGATGGCCAGCTATCTAAAATAACTAAGTTACCATCAGCTTCACCTTCAAGCGTATTACCCTCAGCGTCAAATATTGCCGGCGCAATACCAAAAAATGGACGCGTTGCAGAGCCTGGTTTTAAATCGGTAGCACCTGGTAATGGGGTGATCATAATGCCACCCGTTTCTGTTTGCCACCAGGTATCAACGATAGGGCAATTTGACTTACCTATTTGTTCATAATACCAGTTCCATGCTTCTGGGTTAATTGGCTCACCAACCGATCCTAAAATTCGTAAACTATTACGATGAGATGACGCTACAGGCTCATCGCCTTTTGCCATTAAGGCACGAATAGCGGTAGGCGCGGTATATAAAATAGTAACACCGTGTTTATCAACAACTTCGCCCATACGCCCTGCGGTTGGGTAAGTAGGTACACCTTCAAATACAACTTGGGTACAACCATTTACCAGCGGGCCATAAGCAATATAACTGTGCCCGGTGATCCAACCTACATCGGCGCTACACCAAAAAACATCGTCCTCTTTTACATCAAATATGTATTCGTGCGTCATCGATGCATAAACTAAATAACCACCCGTGGTATGCACCACGCCTTTTGGCTGACCTGTTGACCCTGAGGTGTATAAAATAAATAACGGGTCTTCAGCGTTCATTACCTCAGGCTCGCACACAGCCTCTTCGTCTGCTACTAAATCGTGCCACCATATATCATGGTCGTGCCAATCAACATCGCCACCGGTAAGTTGGTGCACAATAACATGCTCTATGCTTGTTACAGACTCTTGCAATACAGCTTCGTCAACGTTTGCTTTAAGTGGCACGCAGTTACCAGCACGGCGTCCTTCGTCTGAAGTAATAACCACTTTTGCGCCCGAATCCTTAATACGATCGGCAATCGCAGAGGGTGAAAAACCACCAAATATAACTGAGTGAATAGCACCAATACGTGCACATCCTTGCATTGCGTAAATAGCTTGTGGGCTCATTGGCATATAAATAGCGACGCGATCACCTTTTTGTACGCCCAGCTTTTTTAAACCATTAGCAAACTTTGCTACTTCATCGTGTAATTTTTGATAAGTAATATGCTCACTTTGCGATGGGTTATCGCCCTCCCATATAAGCGCTACTTTATTGGCTTTTGTTTTTAAGTGGCGGTCAATACAGTTATACGATGCATTAAGGTAGCCATCTTCATACCACTTAATATTTATGTGGCCTTTATCAAAGGTGGTGTTTTTTACTTTAGAATAAGGAGTAAACCAATCAAGGCGCTTACCGTGTTCAGCCCAAAAACTTTGTGGATCATCAATCGAGTGTTTATACATTTTATTATATTTATCGTTATCGACGAGAGCTGTGTTTTTAATATGCGTAGGAACTGGATAGATATTTTTTGACATCTTGGTCTCCATTTAAATTACTTGCCTTAGGCTTTTCTCAAGGATTACTCAGCAATGCGCTATTAAGTATTAGACCTTAGTTGTAAAGCTATTCTAATTACTAATTTGTTGTTTATAATCGCTGCGCTATTTATTACTTTTACATAAATAATACATGATGTTAAATGTAAGTAAATAATCACATTATAATCATTACACCTTAGTCTTATAGACTAATAGATGATTGAGTAAATAGTGTACATATTTAAAAGTGTTTCACCTAAGTATTATAATATTTGCATTAATTAGCTTTAATTTTTATTTAACGAATAAAAAATCTTTAAATTAACTTTTATTCGTAAGTAATACTCACGCTATTAATACACTCTAAATAAAAAGCAATAATCAACACGTAGCCTATAAAGGACGCAACAATGAAATTTACCCCATTAAAAACACTTGCAGCAAGTGCTGTACTATGTGCACTTTCAAGCACAGCTTATGCAGCCACTGCAGCAAAAGTTGGAGATACTGAATTTACTTACGGCGGATACATTAAATTAGATGCTATGTGGAGTGACTATTCTGCAGGCGCACCAGCGGGCACTAACGTGGGTCGTGACTTTTATGTACCGAGCACAGTGACTGTAGGCCCAGACAATAGCTCTGACGCTGTATTTGATATGCATGCCCGTGAATCTCGTTTTAACTTTGGTACAGCTACATTACTTGATAATGGCAAAACCATTAACACCAAAATTGAAATCGACTTTTTAGCTTCTGCCCCTGGTGGTAACGAGCGTGTATCTAACTCTTACGCTCCACGTGTACGTCATGCATTTATTAGCTACGATGGCTGGTTATTTGGCCAAACATGGTCTAACTTTCAAAACGTTGGCGCACTACCTGAAGCACTTGATTTTATAGGCCCAGCAGAGGGCACAGTGTTTGTACGCCAAACTCAAGTTAAATACACTACTGGCGCATGGTCTTTCTCATTAGAAAATCCAGAAAGTACCATTACTACAGGTTTTACTACAAACCCACAGGGTATTAAAAGTTCATCAATGGCTGTAACCGACGATGCTTCACTTCCTGACTTTACTGCACGTTATACCCATAAAGCTGACTGGGGTAATTTAGTAGTTGCTGCACTTGCCCGTCAACTTACTTATAAAGTAGGTGCTATTGATGCCGATGAAACATCATTTGGTGTTAGTGCATCGGGTATGGTTAAACTAGGCGAAGACAACTTTAAGTTTATGCTTACACAAGGTAAAGGCTTAGGCCGTTATGTTGGTGTTAATGTAGCCCATGGTGCAGTACTCAATGGCGATGATTTAGATGCTATTGATTCAACTTCTGGCTTTGTAGCGTATCAGCATAAGTGGAACAGCCAATGGCGTTCAACTTTCTTATATTCATTTTTCAGTGCTGATAACAACACAGACTTACTCGCCCTTACAGGCGATCCAACTAAATCAAGCCAAAGCTACAGTGCTAACATTTTATACTCACCAGTTAAACGCTTAACTTTTGGTGCTGAGTTTAAGCATGCCGAGCGCGAGCTTGAAAGCGGTAACGATGGCGATATGGACCGTTTACAATTCTCGGTTAAGTATGCATTTTAAGCGTACATAGTTTACTTCCTTGAGCGGCTTTGGCCGCTTTTTTTTGTTAATTAATTTATAAGTATCATCTGTTTTATCAACTTCATCACTCTTTATTAATCCCTATAGTACAAATTGTTATAAATAAAAACCAATAACGCAATTGCAAATCAATATCATTTAGATTAAGTTAAGCGCTTTATTTTTGAACCTTTTGGAAAACACCATGTCGTCCTCTAAAGTTTTGCGTTTATCTAAACTAAGCCTTATTACCTCTTTAATTTTATCTGGGCATGCATTTGCAAAAAACGATAAAAGCGAGCAGCAAATTGAAAAGATTGCTGTGTATGGTCAACATCATAAAAACTATATTACCGAAGAAGCACAATCGGCAACCAAACTAGGTTTAACCATAAAAGAAACTCCGCAGTCTATTTCAGTTGTTTCTCGCGCTTTAATGGATGATTTTTCACTCGATGATATAAACGCAGTGCTAGAAAGCACGCCGGGTGTAACGGTAGAGCAAATAGAAACCGATCGTACTTATTTTAAAGCCCGTGGCTTTGATATTACAAATTTTCAAGTTAATGGTTTAGGTATTCCACAAAGCTCGGGATCAATTCAAGGCAGCCTTGATACCTCAATTTACGACCGTGTAGAAATAGTTCGTGGCGCGAACGGTTTAATGACAGGTACAGGTAACCCTTCTGCTACTGTAAATATGGTGCTAAAAAAACCAACTTACACAACCCAAGCTAATGCATCTGTTTCGTACGGTTCATGGAATAAAAAACGCTTAGATTTAGATGTATCAACGCCTATTAATGAAGAGCATGCTGTTAGAGCTGTATTTACCAAACAAAAAGCCGACTCATATCTAGATCGCTACGAAACAGATAAAACCGTTATTTATTTAGCCTACGAGGGAAAGTTAACCGATAACACCCTGCTAAGTGTTAACTACGTTAATCAACAAAAAGATGCCGATAGCCCACTTTGGGGTGCACTACCACTTTATTATACCGATGGCACTCCAACAGACTATGACGAATCGACTAGCACCGCGGCTGACTGGTCTTACTGGGATAACACTGCCGAGCAAGTATATGTAACGCTTGAACAAAATTTATCAGCAACATGGGTGGCAAAAGCGCGTTACGCTCATGTTGAAAACGAGCAAGACTCTGAATTATTTTATGTATACGGTACCCCTGATAAAGACACCGAACTTGGCTTAACCGGTTACGCAAGCCGTTATGATTATAGCGATAAGCACGACTTATTTGATCTATATGCGAGTGGTAAATTTGATTTATTTGGCCAAGAGCACGACTTGTCATTGGGTGTGAGCCAAGCAAAAATGGATTACACCGAGCAATCTCTTTACGATTACACTACAGGGAATGGTTTTCCGGCAATGCCGTCACTTAAAACATGGGATGGTGTAATACCACAAGCAACACTTACAGATAGTGTAAATGGTAGCAATATAACTAATGAGCAAAAATCTGCTTATATTTCTACTCGTATCAAATTAAGCGAACCTTTAAGTCTACTAGCTGGTGTGCGTTACACTGATTGGAAAACAACAGGCACAGCTTATGGCGTTGCGCAAACACAAAGTGACTCACAGCTAATACCCTACATTGGCACTGTGTATGACTTTAACGAGTCTTTATCGGCTTATGCAAGCTACACAGAAACATTTGTGCCGCAAAAGGAGCTTGATATAAATGCCAACCAACTTGCACCTATTACAGGTAAAAGTAGCGAACTAGGTGTTAAAGCCCAGTTTTTAGACGAGCAAATTTTTGTAACACTTGCTTACTTTGATACAAAACAAGATGGCCTTGCTATCGCTATACCTAACTCATTACCCGACGATACTCGTTACTACGCAGCGGATGGTATTAACAGTAATGGTTTTGAAGTAGAGCTAAGCGGTAAGTTTACAGATGACTTGAGTGCAAGCATTAGCTTTAGTAATTTAAGCATTGATGGCGATGACACAGTAAAAGATTACACCCCAGAAAATCAACTCAAGGTTGCTGCAATCTATCAAGTTCCTTTCATTGATGGTTTATCGTTTGGTGCAAATTATCGCTGGCAAGATTCAACAAGCCGAGTCCAAGTCCAAGATACTAACAAAATCGCAAGCGTGACTACAAAGCAAGATGCCTACGGATTACTTGATTTAATGGCAACTTATAAATTGAGTGAAAATATAGGCGTTACTTTTAATATTAATAACACCACAGGTGAAAAATACTTACACAGCTTATATTGGGCTCAAGGTTACTATGGTGCACCGCGTAACTACGCTCTATCTGTAAATTGGCAGTTGTAAATTTAAACCAAAAAAAGCGCTAACCATTACTGGTTAGCGCTGCTTTAAAGCTCGGGTCAAATCAAGCTTAAATATTTAATACTGCTTAAAGGTCAGCTTCATCGCCTAACTTATCTTCACCATCGTCTGGTTCAATAGTTGCTTTAAGTAAAAGCATTTCGCGTAACTTGCCTTCAATTTCGTCTGCGATTTCTGGGTTTTCTTTTAAAAACTTAATTGAATTAGACTTACCTTGGCCAACTTTATTACCACAGTAACTGTACCAAGCACCTGCTTTTTCAACAATTTTGTGCTTCACACCTAAGTCAATTAGCTCGCCTTGTTTAGAAATACCTTCACCATACATAATGATAAATTCGGCTTGCTTAAATGGCGGTGCTACTTTGTTTTTAACAATTTTAACCCGGGTTTCGTTACCAACAACCTCGTCGCCTTCTTTTACCGAACCAATACGACGAATATCAATACGTACCGATGCGTAAAACTTAAGTGCGTTACCACCCGTTGTTGTTTCTGGGTTACCAAACATTACACCAATTTTCATACGGATTTGGTTAATGAAAATACATAAGGTGTTCGAGCGTTTAATATTACCTGTTAGCTTACGTAATGCTTGCGACATTAAACGTGCTTGTAAGCCCATGTGCGAATCGCCCATGTCGCCTTCAATTTCAGCTTTTGGTGTAAGTGCTGCAACCGAGTCAATAATAACTACGTCAACCGCGCTTGAGCGTACTAACATGTCACAAATTTCGAGTGCTTGTTCACCAGTATCTGGTTGCGATACAAAAAGCTCATCTATGTTTACACCAAGCTTTTGTGCATAAACTGGATCAAGAGCATGCTCAGCATCAATAAAGGCACATGTTTTGCCTTCTTTTTGTGCTTCAGCGATAACTTGCAAAGTAAGCGTTGTTTTACCAGACGACTCAGGACCATATACTTCTACAATACGCCCCATAGGTAAGCCACCTATGCCTAAGGCAATATCGATACCTAATGAGCCTGTAGATACAGATTCAATGTTTAACGCTTTGTTATCACCCAATTTCATAATTGAGCCTTTACCAAATTGACGTTCAATTTGTGATAAAGCCGCGTCCAACGCTTTTTGTTTGTTATCGTTCATTTTACTCTCCAAATCCAGCTAATGCGACAAGTATACTGTATGAAATCACAGTATCAAGTTAATTTTATTATTTTATCTGCTCTATTATAGTTTTTAAAGAAAATACAATAGCTTGCAGTCTAACCTGTGCTCTATCGCCGGTAAATACTTGTTTAAATACCAGCTGCTTGTCGTTAATGTGTAGTCCAAACCATACTAAGCCTACCGGCTTATCTGGGGTTGCTCCTCCTGGGCCTGCAATACCCGATACAGTAATCGCAATATCGGCATTAGTTGCTGCAATTGCGCCTAAAGCCATCTCACGCACCGTTTGCTCGCTTACCGCCCCATATTGCGTTAATGTGGCGGCACTTACATTTAGTAAATCTTGCTTTGCTTGGTTACTGTAAGTTACAAATGCACGGTCAATATAGGCAGAGCTTCCAGGAGTGTCGGTAAGTGCATAACTTACCCCGCCACCAGTACATGACTCAGCAGTAGTGATCCATAAGCATTTATCCGTTAAAATAGCGCCTAATTGCGCAGCAAGTGTTTTAATCTCTTGATGTAATTCCATATTCAGCCTTTGGGTAAATACATGTCGTTTGATCTTTATGCTCCACACACTATAAAACAACAAACCCCTATGATGCAGCAGTATCTAAAAATAAAATCAGAGCATCGCGATATTTTATTGTTTTATCGGATGGGGGATTTTTATGAACTCTTTTTTGATGACGCAAAACGCGCCGCTCAATTACTCGATATTTCGCAAACTCAGCGCGGTAAAGCCGGTGGCGATCCTATTCCTATGGCCGGTGTACCTTATCATGCCGTAGAAAACTATTTAGCCCGTTTAGTGCAAATGGGCGAATCTGTTGCTATTTGCGAACAAGTAGGCGATCCGGCTACCAGTAAAGGGCCTGTTGATCGCAAAGTGGTGCGTATTGTCACCCCAGGTACTATTTCTGATGAAGCCCTACTGCAAGAGCGCCAAGACAACTTACTTACCAGCGTATGGCAGAGTAAAAATGGTACTTATGGCATTGCATACCTTGATATTAACTCGGGTCGTTTTAACGTTGTAGAAGTTAATACCGACGAGGCATTTACTTCAACTATTCAACGCCTCGCCCCTGCAGAATTACTGTATAGCGAAAGCTTCGAAAATGTTCATTTAATTGAGCACATTAAAGGCGCGCGTCGCCGCCCTGAGTGGGAATTTGATTTAGACACCGCCCAGCATTTATTGTGTGAGCAATTTGGTACAAAAGATTTAGTCGGTTTTGGCGTTGATAAAGCCCACTGCGCCTTAGTTGCCGCAGGTTGTTTAATGCAATACGTTAAAGACACTCAACGTATTGCATTACCCCATATTCGTGCCATTACTCTTGAACACAACGAGCATGCCGTTATTTTAGATGCTGCTACTCGTAAAAATTTAGAGCTGACCGTTAATTTATCGGGTGGATTTGAAAACACGCTAGCGCAAATACTTGATAAAACAGCAACCCCTATGGGATCTCGTTTACTTAAGCGCCGTATTCATACCCCTGTGCGTAATAAAGACGAGCTAAACTCGCGGTTAAACGCTATTAGCGCAATTTTAGATGTACAGCTTTGTGGTGAGCTACACGAATCATTAAGAGAAATTGGCGACGTAGAACGTGTTATTGCCCGCCTTGCTTTGTGCACTGCTCGTCCTCGCGATTTAACTCGTTTGCGCAGCGCCTTACAAGCACTTGCACCGCTGCATACTTTATTAAACGATGCCAGCGATCCGCGCATTGCCAGCATTATTAAGCAATCGCCTGAGCTACCTGATTTACAAGCGCTATTAGAGCGTGCAGTAATCGAAAACCCGCCGGTACTTATTCGCGACGGTGGTGTAATTGCCCCTGGTTATAACAGCGAGCTTGATGAATGGCGTAACTTAAGCAAAGGCGCAACCGATGTGCTTGATCAGTTAGAGTTACGAGAGCGTGCACGTACAGGGATCAGTACCCTTAAAATTGGTTATAACCGAGTACACGGCTTTTTTATTGAAGTTAGTCGCGCCAATGCGCATTTAGTGCCTGCCGATTATATTCGCCGCCAAACACTTAAAAATAATGAACGCTATATTATTCCTGAGCTAAAAGAGCACGAAGACAAAGTACTTGGCAGCCAGTCAAAAGCATTAGCGCTCGAAAAGCAGCTTTACGAAGAGCTATTTAGATTTATTGCGCCGCATATTGAGCAATTACAAATAATGGCAGCCGCCCTTGCCGACTTAGATGTGCTAAATAACTTAGCAGAGCGTGCACTTACACTTAACTACGCTAAGCCGATACTTTGCGATAACGACAACATAAGCATTAAACAAGGTCGTCATCCTGTGGTTGAGCAAGTAATGAAAGAACCCTTTATTGCCAACCCAGTAGAGCTAAATGCACAACGTAAAATGTTAATAATTACCGGTCCAAACATGGGTGGTAAATCAACCTATATGCGCCAAACTGCACTTATAGTGCTAATGGCTCATATTGGCAGTTACGTACCCGCAGACAGCGCTAAAATAGGCAATATTGACCGTATATTTACTCGCATTGGCGCAAGTGACGATCTCGCCTCAGGGCGTTCTACCTTTATGGTAGAAATGACCGAAACCGCCACGATTTTAAATAATGCCACAGCGCAATCTTTGGTATTAATGGATGAAATTGGCCGCGGAACAAGCACTTACGATGGACTCTCGCTTGCGTATGCTACTGCCGATCATTTAGCGTCAAAAATATCAGCAAAAACCTTGTTTGCCACCCACTACTTTGAGCTAACCGAGCTTGCAGAGCAAACGCCTGGGCTGGTAAATGTGCACCTTGATGCCATAGAGCATAACGACACTATTGCCTTTATGCACACGGTACTTGATGGCGCAGCAAGTAAAAGCTTTGGCTTACAAGTTGCTGCACTTGCTGGCGTACCCAAGTCTGTAATAAATCAGGCAAAACAAAAGCTTAAACTACTCGAAAATCACCAAAGTGTCACCGCGCCTAATATTGAGCAGCAAGCATTTACCTTTAATAATCAAGCCCAACAAATTAGCCCTTCTGAAGTAGAATTGCAGTTAACGGCTATCGATCCTGATAATCTATCACCGCGACAAGCTCACGATTTACTCTATAAATTAAAAGCACTTCTTTAATTTACAAACAAAAAAAAGCTGAAGAATAAAACCTTCAGCTTTTTTACACATAACATGGTACTTTATTAAAACTTACGCAAAGTGCTCAAATAAACTCTCTGTGCTTAAGCCTTCTTGTTGCAAAATATCTTTTAAACGACGTAATGCTTCTACCTGAATTTGTCTAACGCGTTCACGGGTTAATCCTATTTCACGGCCAACATCTTCAAGCGTTGATGGCTCATAGCCTAATAAACCAAAGCGACGGGCTAACACCTCACGCTGCTTTGGGTTTAGCTCTCCTAACCAGTCAACAATGTGTTTATTCATATCGTTATTTTGTACTTCGCCCTCAGGACCAACATTGTTGTCATCGGCAATAATATCGAGCAAAGCGGTATCGTTTTCGCCGCCGATCGGCATATCAACCGAGGCTATTTTTTCATTCAAGCGCAGCATTTTGGTGACATCTTCAACCGGCTTATCTAAACAAGCTGCTATTTCTTCGGCGGTTGGTTCATGATCTAATTTTTGAGTTAGCTCGCGCGCGGTACGTAAATATACGTTAAGTTCTTTTACTACATGTATTGGCAAGCGAATAGTGCGCGTTTGATTCATAATGGCGCGTTCTATCGTTTGGCGTATCCACCATGTTGCATAAGTAGAAAATCGAAAGCCACGCTCAGGATCAAACTTCTCTACGGCGCGAATTAAGCCTAAGTTACCCTCTTCAATTAAATCAAGTAACGCTAAACCTCGGTTGTTATAACGACGAGCAATTTTTACTACAAGGCGCAAGTTACTTTCAATCATGCGCTTGCGAGACGCTTCGCACCCTTTTAAAGATTTACGAGAAAAAAACACCTCTTCCTCAGCGCTTAACAACGGAGAAAAACCAATTTCGCCTAAATAAAGCTGAGTAGCATCTAAATTTTTAGTGACTTCTTCTTTGACAAAAACGTCATCATCCACAGCTTCAAGCAGCGGTGTTGAATCATCATCAACAGCAGTTTCATCTAATTTATTATCTACGAGGGTGTTTTTATCAACTTTTGCTGCATCAGCCATAAGACTTCTCCTGAGCAAGTTATCAATATCTTTAAAAATTAGGGAAGGTACTTAGCAGGATTTACAGCTTGCCCTCGGTAGCGAATTTCAAAACGAAGTGCCGTTACCGCAGATTCTGTATTTCCTATCTCTGCTATTTTTTGTCCAGCCTTAACTTCCTGTTTTTCTTTAACAAGTAGTTTCGAGTTGTGTGCATAAGCACTCAAGTAGTCATCATTATGTTTTAAAATAATTAAACTACCATAACCTCGAAGCGCATTACCCGCATAAACCACTGTTCCTTGTGCGGCGGCTAAAACGGCAGCCCCTTTTTTATTAGCAATCTGTAAGCCTTTGTAGCCATTTTCCTTGTTCGAAAAGCGTTGTGTTATTTTGCCTTTTGCTGGCCAAAACCACTGCACTTTACTACTCGACAAATGCTTAGAGTTACTAATTTTTTTATTGGCTTGTTTCTGAACATACCCTCGTTGTTTAGGCTTATCAAGCTCTTTCTTTGATTTATTGTTATTTTTTTGTGAAGTTTTTGCGACTTTTTTAATAGGAGGAGTATATTTTTTTGTCTTTTTGTCTTTTTTTGCTATGGCAGAAAAGGAAATACTCTGCCCGGGGAATATTGTGTAAGGTGCTGGTATTGAATTATTTTTTGCTAAGGTTCTAACATCTTGGCCTGCACTAAATGCAATTGAATAAAGTGTATCGCCTTTTTGAACAGTATATTTATCGCCATTAATGTTAATTTTTCTGCCGTAATTATTAACATCATTATTTAAACTACTGACAGGCGCCGGAACATGGTTAGACGAGCAAGCAAAGAGCAAAATACTAATAAATAAAGCAACATAACATTTTATTTGTTTATTCACTGTATTTAGCTCCTTATGTTAATAACATTATTTTATAGTGCTTAACGTAATAAAATGTATGCAACTGCAATTAAAAGCACAACTGCCCATCCAAGCACTTCAATGTATTGACGTAATTTTTGCTCCATTTTAACACCGCCCCACTTCATCAGTGCAGCAACTAAAAAGAACCGAGCGCCTCGCCCTACTGCAGACGCAATTAAAAACGGCAAAAATGCCATTTGTAATACCCCTGCGCCTATAGTAAATACTTTATAAGGAATAGGCGAAAAACCGGCTATAAACACCACCCACACGCCATAGTTTTTAAACCAATCAAGTGCAATATCAAATTTATCTTGCCAGTGCATTTGTACTATAAGTGGCTCAACAACCGGTTCAAATAACCAAAAGCCAAGTAAATAACCTACTATGCCACCAACAACAGACGCTATAGTGGCAAAACTTGCAAACCGCCATGCTTTTTTAGGCTGAGCAAGCGACATTGGTGCCAGCATTACATCAGGAGGGACAGGAAAAAACACAGACTCTGCAAAGCTCATTGCAGCTAAATAACGCTCAGCATGACGGTGCTTAGCCCACACTAGAGCCATATCGTATAACTTAGTAAACAACTTCAAAATGAATTCCTATTCAATATCACCAGCGACTAGCGGTACAAATCTAACCGGCGCAATTACGTGTTCTGTGTAGTTATTGCCATTGCGAATAACCATAGTTAATTTTTGCTCTTGCTCGCCAATTGGGGCAAGTAACACACCACCATCTGCTAATTGAGCTAATAGATCTTGCGGGATTTTAGCCGCGGCTGCGGTGACTATAATGCCGTTAAACGGCGCTTGCGACTCCCAACCTTGCCAGCCATCGCCATGTTTCATTGCCACATTATATAAATCGAGCTGATGTAAACGGCGCTTAGCTTGCCATTGTAATGCTTTAATACGCTCTACTGAGTAAACCTTGGTAAATATTTTAGCCAGTATTGCCGTTTGATAGCCCGATCCTGTGCCTATTTCTAGCACCTTGTCGCGCACACCAGCTAATTGCAACAGTTCGGTCATACGCGCCACAATATAAGGCTGCGAAATAGTTTGCCCTTGGCCTATTGGTAACGCAGTATTTTGATACGCTTTATGTTGCAGCACGTCACCCACAAATATATGTCGTGGTATTTGTGCAATCGCATCTAGTACTTGCGTATCCTCAACACCTTCACGCTGTAATAGCGCTGATAGCGCCTTGGCGCTGCGGGTATAATTAGCCAGCACGGTTTATCTCCAAATCAGCTAACCACTCCCCTACCGCTTTAATGCTCTCGTTAGCGGTCATATCAACACTCAGTGGGGTAACCGAGGCATAGCCATTATTAATTGCATGAAAATCGGTACCTTCTCCAGCATCACTTTCTGTCCCTAAAGATCCGTACCAGTAAATATCTCGACCCCAAGGATCGGTTTGCTTGGTCATGGTTTCGGCTTTATGGCGCGCACCCAAACGCGTTACCTGCACGCCTTTTAATTCGCTTAGAGGAATGTCGGGTACATTAATATTTATAATTTGATCTTTTGGTAGCGGATGCGACGCTAAACCTTTAATAATACTTATAGTTACCGCTGCCGCCGTTTCAAAATGCTCGCCGTGGTGCGAACACAAAGACACCGCAATAGCAGGCAAACCTAAATGGCGTCCTTCGGTTGCTGCAGCTACCGTGCCTGAGTACAAAGTGTCGTCACCTAAATTAGCGCCGTGGTTTATACCTGCGACCACTAAATCGGGCATTTCATCAACAAGCTGGTTAACGCCTAAATGCACACAGTCAGTAGGTGTACCATTAACCGATATAAAGCCATTTTCAAGCTTTGTAGCACGCAGTGGGTTAAGCAAAGTTAACGAGTTACTTGCACCACTGCAGTTTCGGTCGGGGGCAACTAAAGTGACCTCGGCAATTTGCATTAATGCTTGATATAACACCGCAATACCTTTAGCGCCTACACCATCGTCGTTACTTAATAGGATCTTCATCTTTGCTGTCCTTTTCTTTTCGCTCGCGTGGGCTTGCGTCTGTGTAATCCACCAGCTCACGTAATAATGCCGTAGCAAAACAGCCTTTTGGTAAACCAAAACTTAACTTTAAAGTGCTTTCATCTATGGTTTCTACGCTAAAATCTTGCGGGATTAAACGCAGCATTCTGCGCTCATTTTTTAGCCCTAACTCGCCTAAACCATCGCACCAAGACTGATAAGGCCCAAGCCATACTTTTTCTTGTTCGGTGAGCCCTTTTTCGCTTTTACCTACCATAGGTGCCGACATCATAATATCGCCAGAGGCTAGGCGGGCAATATTTTCATCGCTAATAGCGTCTTCAAAAAAGGCGTTACTGCCGCTGAGCATAAATACTTCACGGTGCATGGTTTTAGCTAAACCATGCTCCTTTACTCGTAAACTTACGAGTTGATTAAATACATGCGAGCGCGCTGCAGAAATAATAATACCGCGTAATTTTTTATCGCGAATACGCTCACCTGCAAACATTTTTTCAGCCATTACCAGGTTATGACCATCACGGCCAAAGCGTTGCTCGCCAAAATAGTTAGGCACGCCACTGCGTACCGCATTAATACGGCACAAAATATCCAGAGGATCGGTAACATTGCGCAGCGTAATAGTAAATTTATTACCTTTATGACAGCCCGTTCTCAGTTTGCGTTCGTGGCGTTGCTGCGATACAACAAACACGCTTTCGCTGTTTAAATCACTAAAATCAATCGGTTTTTTAATGGGTACTTTTACACTAAACCACTGCGAACACACTCCGTGGCGATCTTTCATCCCGGCATAACTTACATCGCGTGGTGATACCCCAGCTCGCTGCGCAATTAACTTTGCTACGTACTGGGTGTTTTCGCCTTTTTTTACTACTTGCAAACATACATGCTCGCCGCTACCGGTAAACTCAATGCCTAAGTCTTCATCTACCATAAAGTCTTCGGCTGTGGTTTTAAAGTCAGCTTTTGATAACGGTGCGCCGTATAAATAATTTAAATCGCTCATGCGTTTGTTTTACTCATTGACTCTTTGTTCATAATTACCACTGCATGGCTCGAAATGCCTTCTTTTCGCCCTTCAAAACCGAGCTTTTCGGTGGTTGTAGCTTTAACATTTATTTGCGATAGTTCGCAGTTTAAATCACTTGCAAGGTTGCTACGCATAGCTTGAATATGAGGCAACATTTTTGGCGCTTGTGCCACTATAGTTACATCTCCATTGCCCAATACATAACCTTGCTCTTTAGCTAAGCTCACCACATGACGCAGTAATATTCGGCTGTCGATATTTTCATATTCACTGGCCGTATCTGGAAAGTGTTTACCAATGTCGCCCATTGCAAGCGCGCCTAAAATAGCATCGCACAGAGCATGAATAGCAACATCGCCGTCGGAGTGCGCTAAAAAACCTTGCGGATAATCAATCTTTTCGCCGCCGATAGTTAATGGGCCAACACCGCCAAATTTATGCACGTCAAAACCATGACCTATTCGTATCATAATGCATTCTCGTTTTGTTGTTTTTGAAGTAAAAAACCAGCCAAGTCTAAATCCTCAGGAGTGGTTATTTTAATATTATCGCTACGCCCTGGTATTAATTTTACTGGCTTGTTAGCCCATTCAATGGCGCTTGCTTCGTCGGTAATAACTGCGCCGCTTGCCAGTGCATTTTGCAACGCATTTTTAAGATCTTCGTATTTAAAAAACTGCGGAGTAAGGGCTTGCCATAAATCATCTCGGGGTACGGTTTGCTCAGCATAAATATGGCCACGTTTTATAGTGTCTTTTACTTTACTGGCTAAAATTCCGCCTTCATCGGCGCTTATACACTCATTTATAAGTGTATTTATGTCGTCAATAGTAACTAGCGGGCGGGCAGCATCGTGCACAAGTACCCAGTCAGGCGGGTTGGCGGCTAAAAAAAGCAAACTATTTAAAACGGAATCTGCACGCTCTTTACCGCCACAAGTACGCACAATGCGCGCATCAATCACTGGCAATTGTTCAAAGTAAGGATCGTTTTCATTTAGGGCTACAACAATTGTATTAAGCTGCGCTAAAGCAGATAATTTTGTGAGCGTATGCTCTAAAATAGTTTTACCTGCTAATTTAATATACTGTTTAGGTGCATTATGTTTCATTCTGCTACCAACCCCGGCAGCAGGTATAATGGCAGCTATAGTTGGTTTATTTGTCATATTATTGTTGAGCTGGTAAAACACGTATAAATGTTTCGCCCGCTTTAATCATTCCTAATTCGTTACGTGCGCGCTCTTCTATGCCTTCATGGCCAAGCTTTAAATCTTCTATATCGGCGGTTAATACTTTATTGCGTTTAATCAATTTTTCGTTAGTTTGTAAATGAGATGCAACCGCACTTTTTAAACGTGTGTAGTCTTGTACGCCATTATGGCCAAACCACAATCTATACTGCACAAACAGTGCTAAACATAACAAGCCAACCTGAAAAAACCGCATTTAACACTCCTTATTTTAAATTCAAATAAACTTATTTAATTAACCAAGTTACGTTTGTAATCGTTTTACATTGCGCCAATTTATACTTCCTGCCAGTAGCATTTCGCGCAGCGATAAAACCCGTGGCAAACAACGCTTTGAAAACTGCCATTGGTGCCCGCAACACGCCGCGGTTAATGACACTTTACTCGGCGTTAATAATTGCGCGTTTGGCAGCTCAAGTCCCTGCCCCGAAAACGCAAACCAACCTAGCTCATTACAATGCACTTTATTGTCGCTTACTTGGTCTAGGCTGTCTATTCTAACGCGAATTTGCTCATCACTACGCACTAAAATAGGGATTATTAACCCGACTTTGGCATTATGTTGATAAAAAAGTTCATTTGCTTGAATGTTAATCTCTGGTGGGGTCGGTTTTTGCTTTGCAAGCCAAGAGCCATTTTGCGAATCTAGTTTAAAAGGCGAGCTTGTATTAGCAACTAATGTGGCAGCACGTTCAATGTAATAAGGTAGACTTTTTAATTGGCGACGCAGCCTATCGCTATTAGGCTCAGCGACTAAACGCTGAACCTCACGTTGATAAAATGCATTACACAATTGTGCATATAACACTTTTTTTGCATCGGCTTGCCACATTTCAACTTGTTGTGGCGCGCCAACAGGCTCATTTTTTGCTGCCAATTGCCGTACTCAAAAACACTTAGGTAAATGTTTTATAACACAGTACTGCATAATTTTTAAGCGCCGAGTGCTAAATTAAGCGCTTGGCTTTTCACCTAATTTAGCTATGCCCGACTCTAAAAACTGCACTACAGTATTGCGTTTTTTACCTATGAGTAAACTGCCGTCGGCTAAAAACATAAAGTTTTGCCAGTTGCGTTTAAACACATCAAAGGTGGTTTCAATAATATTGTCGCGTGCCATGCAAAAATAAACAGTGGTATTAGCTTGCCAATCTAAGTGCGCTAAAATAGCTTCGGGAAGTTGTTCATCGCCGTTTTCCCATGCGCTTTCCCAGTTTACTTCTTGGCTATAACTTTCATCTTGACCACACCAATCTGTTTTATCAAAAAAATCAGGGTGATCAAACTCACGGCTCACCATAGTTGTCCACAGTACAGCTGCGCGCTCAAGGCTCATAGGTTTAATGTTTGCAGCATCGTCGGCTGAAACAGGCATGTCTTTATGGCGAAAAACCCATGCTTTTTTGTAATCATCTAGCGTAATATAGTTCATAGTATTGGCAAATTAGTTAGCATTAAAAGTGCAGAAACAAATTATACAAGAGATCAAAACATGACTACAGCAATAAAACCAATTTCCCTCAAATCAGGCATATACCAACACTACAAAGGGGCACAGTACAAAGTGCTTTATGTAGCCACTCACAGCGAAACCAGTGAGCAACTGGTAATTTACCAAGCGCTATACGGTGAGTTTGGTATATGGGCACGCCCTTTAGAAATGTTTAGCGAAACAGTTGAAAAAGATGGCAAAACTATTCCTCGGTTTAGCTACCTTGGTGAAGCCGGTTAACTATGGCATGATAGGATTATAAAAACTCATCTGACCTGTGACGAAAAGAAGGTAATAAAGTGCAATTTAATTCAACCGACAATTACATCGCCAGCTCTGCGCTTAAGCAAGCTGTAAACGCGGCTATTATGCTCGAAAAACCACTTTTAATTAAAGGTGAGCCGGGTACAGGTAAAACCATGCTAGCTGAAGAGCTGGCAAAAAGCTTAGATACCGAACTTATTCAGTGGCACATTAAATCGACCACCAAAGCGCAGCAAGGTTTGTATGAATACGATGCGGTTTCGCGCCTGCGCGACAGCCAGCTGGGCGACGAGCGCGTACACAATATTAGTAACTACATAGTCAAAGGCAAACTGTGGCAAGCATTTACTTACGCCGACCAACACGGTAAACGCCCTGTATTATTAATAGATGAAATAGACAAAGCCGATATTGAGTTTCCAAACGATCTACTGTTAGAGCTCGATAAAATGGAATTTCATGTTTACGAAACCAGCGAGCGAGTAGTAGCAAAAGAGCGCCCTATTGTGATCATCACCTCTAATAACGAAAAAGAGCTGCCCGACGCATTTTTACGCCGCTGCTTTTTTCATTACATTGATTTTCCATCTGCCGATGAAATGCAGCAAATTATTGACGTGCACTACCCTAACGTTAAGCAAGATTTAGTACGCCAAGCACTCGAAGTGTTTTTTAACCTACGTGAAGCAAACGGTCTTAAAAAGAAGCCATCTACCAGCGAATTACTCGACTGGTTAAAGCTACTTATGGCAGAAGATATAGACGCAAAAACACTCCACGACAAAGCTAAAAAAGGCGGTTTAATGCCAATGTTTGGCGCATTACTTAAAAATGAGCAAGACATAAGCCTAATCGAAAAACTCGCGTTTATGAGCCGCTAGGGCCTGTTGACCTTTCAGGATTAAAATTTGTTCTAACTAAGGACGATTTAATCGTGGCACGAGGTTTGTAACCTAGTGGGCTAAGTAAAAGCCGAGCAACAAAGAGTTAATCGTCCCTAGGACGAACCTTCAGGCAGCGCGTGTTTGGTATTTATGCTGCGTTATCGCCTATTTATGGGGAATAACCACACTACATAGGCTCTGCCTTGCCTAAATACCAAACACACTGCTGCAAATTTAACCTCGAAAGATAAACAGGCCCTAACATGTTAGTACAGTTTTTTTTCACGCTGCGTAAATACCGTTTACCGGTAAGCCTGCGCGAGTTGCTTGATTTAATTAACGCCTTAAAAAAGGGTGTTATATTTGCCGACGTAGACGCTTTTTACCATTTAGCACGCACTATAATGGTAAAAGACGAAACGCACTTTGACCGATTCGACAAAGCCTTTAGCGACTACTTTAGTGGTATTGCCGACCTTGATTTGCTCGAGAGCTTAAAGCAACAGCACAACTTACCAGAAGATTGGCTGCGTAAAGAGTTTGAAAAAAACCTTAGCGATGAAGAAAAAGCCCAACTTAAAACCATGGGCGGCCTCGACGAGCTAATGAAAACCCTAAAAGAGCGCTTAGAAGAGCAACAAAAACGCCACGCAGGCGGTAATAAATGGGTTGGCACTGGCGGCACCTCACCTTTTGGTGCTTATGGCTATAACCCCGAAGGTGTGCGCATAGGCCAAGACGGCAACCGTAACCGCCAAGCAGTAAAAGTGTGGGATAAACGCGAATATCGCAATTTAGACTCCGACCGTGAAATTGGCTCGCGTACTATTAAACTTGCCCTTAAAAAGCTACGTAAATTTGCCCGCACTGGCGCCAGCGACACGCTAGATTTAAACGAGACCATTCGCGCTACCGCAAAACAAGGCGGTATGCTTGACGTAAAAATGGCACCAGAGCGCCACAATGCAGTAAAAGTACTCATGCTATTTGATATTGGCGGCTCAATGGATGACTACATTCATACCTGCGAAGAATTATTTAGCGCCGCCCATGGCGAATTTAAACATTTAGAGTTTTACTACTTTCATAACTGCCTATATGAGCACGTGTGGCAAGACAACCAACGCCGCCACTCAAACGTAATAGACACCATGACGCTAATTAATAAGTTTACCAGCGACTACAAAGTAATATTTATAGGCGATGCCACTATGGGCCCGTACGAAATAGCCTACCCCGGCGGCTCGGTAGAGCACTACAACGAAGAGCCCGGCAGTGTATGGTTACAACGTGTCACAAATCACTTTGATAAAGTGGCTTGGCTCAACCCACAACCCGTTGAACACTGGCCGTACTATCAATCAATAGGTTTTATTAAAGAGCTGATGAACAACCGCATGTATGCGCTGAGTTTAGATGGAATAAGTAGAGCGATAAAAGAGCTGAGTTGATATTGCTATTAATGTCAGCTCAGTACAAGTAAATGTCACTCAAAAAGTAGTAAAGGCAGACGCGACTCCATTCTCTATTACTTTTGTGAGTGTTTAATGACATGTAACTGACTACAAGTAGATTATGGACCTAAGAAGTATGGATAAATCAGATAATGAAAACATAGCACACACGGTCAAACTTTATTTGTTTGAAGCGAAAGATCATCCAATAAATGATGAGTGTAGAAAGTATAAAATTCAGTTACTAGCATACTCATCGCTGGCATACTTTTTGTTACTATTCCTCAAAGGTCGAGAAATTACTTCTTTTTTAGGAATAAAGATTGATCCAGGAGTATCTTCTCTTACATTAGCTGGGGCACTATGTTTTATAATTGCTTACTATATGTTTGTTTACTGGTTAACATTACAAGAATCAATCAACAGTTGGTGCATCAAAAGTGGTAAGTCATCAAGTCCTATTAAAAAACAAAATATTAGTGATACCTTTGATTTTATCCCTTCATCTTCTTTAGCAGTAAATAATTCGAAGGCTATTGCTGCACGTGAAGAGAGTAATGATGCTTTTTACAAAATAGATCGCTTAATACCAGAAGATTGGCGTGAAGAAAGTCTCAAAGCAGAGTTGGCAACACTTGAAAAGTTTACAAAGAACAATAACTTTAAAAATACCATTCCATCTAGCTATGAAAATCTAAGTGATACATATGAGCACTACTTCAATTCGCTAACTACAATTGCAATAACCTTTCAAGAGATGCATAAGCGCTTAAAGCTAGGAGGGAAAATAAATCAAAGTAATTTAGACGACGTTGAATATAAATTACAACAATTAAAAGAATTTTACGGAGATAACCAGCCTGAATTAGTTGTTGTACTCCCTATGGCAAGGCAAGTTCATCAAAAAATGAAATCGTTAGCTGATTATTACAGCGGAATCACGACAACATTCCAACAAGTTGAAAATGAAAGGTGTCAGATAATAAACAATATTTTGAAATCCAATGACTACTTGTCAGAGCAAATTTATACAAAATTAGATAGCTTATCTTTAAAAAGAAACTTTTTTAACGAAACATTGCCATATAAACTAATCCCTTTTGGTTACTCGAGTTTGGTAATACTTTTAACAGTATATTTTTTTGTTTGCCCAGCAGCTAAGTGAAGGAAACCCTCACTCGTATTTTTAGCTTGTTTAAGTGTAGCGAGAAAATAGGTATCAAACACTACATTGAGATCAAAAAATCACATTAAGGTCAGGTCTTTTTTTTGACTTTTAAGATAAATAAGCGGGTTTACCTAAATGCCTCATTCATTTTGATAAGGCTTATAAAACTCTACAACTCAGCTATATGATTCAATGTCTCAGGATGACGCTGCACAAGCTTTAATAAAGTAATTGCTTGCCCATTAGGCGCGCTACGTCCTTGCTCCCAGTTTTCGAGCGTTCTTGCTGAGGTATGTAGAATGTTTGCAAATACATCGCACGCCATAGTAAATTTTTCTCGAATATTCACTATTTCATCGGGTGAGATAGCAAGATCGTTGATATCATTTACTGTATGAGTACGCAATGTAAGCTTATCTTGTGAATGCGCTTTAGCATCAACAAGCGCTGTAGTTAATTCTGAAAACAAATCACGTTTGCTCATTGCGCCACACCTCTAAGAATTATTTCAATTGCTTTTTCTGACCTGCTGTTAAATCGGTTACTTCGTTTTTACTATAGATAGCTATATAGGTAATTAGCGTACAAATGCAATGTACGCTAATTTATTGCTTTATTGAATTTTTTTACTTACATCATCATCCACACAACAAATGCCACAGAAAAACCGACTAAGTACAGCAGCCCTATCCAGCTTAAACTTTTAAGTAGTACGCCGTGTTTAATGCTGGGCTCGGAGCGCACAAGGCTAAAGTTTAGCCAAGCAAATATAGGAGTGGTTACAAATGACAGTGTCATGGCAAAGGTAAGCATAGGACCTAAGGCTGATTCAAAAAATAAAATAACCGCCATACCAGCAAGTGCTTGCAGTATTAGCCATGTGTTTAAGCTGTGTTTTGATTGCTTAAAACCAAGTAATTTATGCGATTCGTTTAAAGTACGCGCATAACCATCAAGTACCGTTAATGTGGTGCCAAACATACATAAAAAAGCAATGGCTGATACTAGCGGCCTTGCCCACTCACCAATGGTAAGTGCGTACATATCAATAAGCTGTTTGGCAAAAGCGACCCCACCGAGTTCTATATTACTGCTTTGCCCATATTGCACTAATACACCTAAGCTAAAAAACACCAGCGCTAAGCCTGCGGTTAACCAGTAACCCACGTTAAAGTCGAATAAGCCTTCGCGTTTAGATATTGTTTGTTGTGTTTGTTTTTCTTTTAACCACAGTGAGCTAAGTGCGGATATTTCAATGGGGGCGGGCATCCAGCCCATTAGTGCCACCATAAAGCTAAGCATGGCTAACTCATACGGTGAAGGGCCTACATAGTCAGCAGGTGCCATTGGGCCATTACTAAAGGCAATAGCGAGTGCTATTAATGTTGCTAATGTAAGTAGCCCCATAATGCCTTTTGCCACGTTATCTAGCGCTTTAAAGTGCCCTAGCAAAAGTATGGTTAAGCACACGCCAAGTAAAATCCAACACAGCAGTGTTATTTCTATTGTGATAGGTAGTGCGTAATGCAACAAGCTTGCGGTGAGTAATAATACGCCTGCGGTATTAACGATAGCGGCAACAACATTTAGGACAATGAAGCTGTAAAAATAAAATGGCCCTTTGCTTTTATAACCCTCTACTAGGCTATTTTTGGTAGCGAGTGTGTACTCCATGCCAAAGCGAAAAAATGGGTACTTTAAAACGTTTACTACTAAAATAAGCCAAAATAATTGCCAGCCAAATATGGCTCCCGCTTGGGTTGATGCCACTAAATGTGAACCACCAATTGCAGCGGTTGCCATTAGAATTCCCGGCCCCAATGCATTTAAGCGAGTTTGCCAATTTGATACTACAGAGCGCATGTGTGTACTTACTGTTTATTTATAATAATGAATAAATTACAGAGTTTTAACGCAAAATGAAAGCTGAAAAGTATTAATAAATGAGGGGGTAAAACGAAGCTAATAAATAATGGTTTTAGGCCCTAAAAGTTAGGGCCTAAACTCTAAAAACGTTAACGAAGATCCATCTCTTGGATGATTTCGTGTGCAATTTCTGGGGTTGTTATTTCTGGTTTTTCATGCAAATTAGCTTTAATTTGCCCTTTGCGATGTTTTAGTGACGTATCTAGTTTTTTTGCGGCACTACTAATTGCTGGATACAGCACTTCGTTTTCGCCCTTAACCGATATACGTGCACCTTCGTAAATAGTGCTAATTTCCGCTTGAAGCTTGTTGTGAACTTTAGAAAGAATAATGTCGAGCGCGATCAAAGATGGAAAGTGATTCGCTATTTTTGAAAACTTTTCGTTTACGTGTTCTCTAATTGAATCAGTAACGTCAACATGGTGACCTGTAAGATTAATTTTCATTTTATATCCTTTTATGTGTTACTTCATAGTTAGTATTGGGGGCAATATGAATTAACACAAGGAGAAATGTAACTATTTAAGCAAATATTTGTTAGTAAAGCTGATTTAGATCACTCACTGAGCATTAAACATGCAAAAGCCCGCATTATACGGGCTCTTTAAGCGGTTAAATAACATACTAACCGCGTTATATTTGTGCTATTAATCTGTGTATGAACAGCAATAATCAGCAAAATCGCTTACTTTTACCTTAAAACTTACGTTTGCATCAACATTAAATGATTCGCCCGCATTAAATGTTTTCCACTCGCTTTCACCTGGCAATAAAATATCCCACTGCCCTGCTAATAATTCCATACATTCTTTTTGGTTAGTGTCGAACACAAACTCACCTGGTTGCATAAAGCCTAATGTTTTTGCTTCACCACTGCCTAATAAAACGGTTCGGCTTGACACTTTGCCATCAAAATACACATTGGCTTTTTTAATTACACTAACATTTTCGAACTTTGACATATTTAGCTCCTGCTAATAATTTAAGATTTTTATTTATAAATTTTATCGCACTACCTTGCCTGATAGCTTACTTTCTTGCAAGGAAAGCAGTATTGCTTTAAGTGAAGTTGTTTCATATTCGGGCATAAAAAAACCCGCAACATATACGGGTTTTTCAATTGCTTACTTTATTTAATCAAAGGCGATTAAAAAAGCTCGTTTGCTTTATTTACAATGTTTGCCACTGTAAAGCCAAAGTGCTCAAACAGCTCGCCTGCAGGCGCTGACTCACCAAAGGTGGTCATACCTACTACTGCGCCATTTAGGCCTACGTACTTGTACCAGTAATCAGCAATACCTGCTTCTACTGCTACGCGGCGTGTAACAGATGCCGGTAATACGCTTTCTTTATACTCTGCGCTTTGCGTTTCAAAAGCATCAGTACACGGCATAGATACAACACGTACCTTTTTACCTTGCTTGCGTAGTTCGCTTGCTGAATCTTGTGCTAGTTGCACTTCAGAACCCGTTGCAATGAAAATAAGCTCTGGATTGCCGTCGCAGCTAAGGATGTAACCCCCCTTTTTAACGTCGCTCAGTTGCTGTGCGTTACGTGCTTGTTGCTCTAAACCTTGGCGAGTAAAGATTAGTGATGTAGGACCGTCTTTACGCTCAATAGCTTGTTGCCATGCAATTGCCGACTCCACTTGGTCACATGGACGCCAGTTGTATAAGTTAGGCGTTAAACGCATGCTTGCAATTTGCTCTACTGGTTGGTGAGTTGGACCATCTTCACCTAAACCAATTGAATCGTGCGTGTATACAAAAATGCTTGGTTGCTTCATTAATGCAGCCATACGTACGGCATTTTTTGCATATTCAACAAACATTAAGAACGTAGCACCGTAAGGAATAAAGCCTTTATGCAGCGCAATACCATTCATAATTGCCGACATACCAAACTCACGTACACCGTAATAAATGTAGTTACCGCTTGCATCGTCGCGTGTTAAGCCTTTAGAGCCATCCCAAATTGTTAGGTTTGAGCCAGCTAAATCGGCAGAGCCACCCATAAATTCTGGTAATAACGGGCCAAATGCGTTTAATGCATTTTGCGACGCTTTACGAGACGCTGGGTTTGCTGGATTTGCTTGCAGCTCTTCAATGTATGCTTGAGATTTTTCAGCCCAATCGCCTGGCAGTTCGTTGTTAATACGACGCTTGTATTCTGACGCTAGCTCTGGGTATGCTTTTGCGTATGCTGCAAATTTTTCATCCCAGCTTGATTCAAGCTGTTGACCTTGTTCTTTGCTATCCCATTGTGCATAAATGTCTGCAGGGATTTCGAATGCATCGCCAGTCCAACCTAAAAATTCGCGAGACGCTTTAATTTCGTCCTCACCTAGTGGTGCACCATGGCAGTCGTGGCTACCCGACTTATTAGGTGAGCCGTAACCAATAATTGTTTTACAACAAATTAGTGATGGCTTATCGGTAACACTTTTAGCTTCTGCGATTGCAGCACTTATAGCATCGCTGTCGTGGCCATCAACACCGCTAATTACATGCCAACCGTACGCTTTAAAGCGAGCTGGCGTATCATCGGTAAACCAACCTTCTACTTCGCCATCGATTGAAATGCCGTTGTCATCCCAAAATGCAACAAGTTTACCTAGGCCTAATGTGCCTGCAAGTGAACCAGCTTCATGAGAAATACCTTCCATTAAGCAGCCGTCGCCCATAAATGCATAGGTAAAGTGATCAACAATATCGTGACCTTCACGGTTAAACTGTGCAGCTAGCGCTTTTTCGGCAATTGCCATACCTACTGCGTTAGTGATCCCTTGACCTAACGGGCCGGTAGTAGTTTCGATTCCTGGTGCATAACCGTACTCTGGGTGACCAGGTGTTTTTGAATGCATTTGACGGAAGTTTTTAATTTCGTCTAACGGTAAATCATAACCCGTTAAATGTAATAAAGAATAAATAAGCATTGAACCGTGGCCGTTCGATAATATAAAGCGATCTCGGTCAGCCCACTCTGGGTTTGTTGGGTTATGTTTTAGATAATCGCGCCATAATACTTCTGCGATATCTGCCATGCCCATAGGGGCTCCAGGATGACCAGATTTGGCCTTTTGTACTGCGTCCATTGACAAGACACGAATAGCATTTGCAAGTTCTTTGCGAGATGGCATGAATTCTCCTACCTTAATATATTTTTGCGCGGGTATTTATGTATTCGATTATGCCGCCGTATAACTTGGCGACTAGTGTTTAGTCCATTCTTACTTATTGTAGGGGCGGTGTGCAATTAAAAACCCATAATAATAGGTCATTATGAATATTTTTTGAGACCGAAAAGTTATTAAATATTTTATTTAGACGTCTAGGCGTAAAAACACTATGCAAGGTGTTTTGTTTTCGATAAAATACGCCCCTTAATTTTTAAGCGCTAATACCGACGTTTGTGAAGCGCAATATTTGTGAGCAGAAATACAATGGCAAAACATTTATTTACTTCTGAATCTGTTTCTGAAGGTCATCCGGATAAAATCGCCGATCAAATCTCTGATGCGGTACTTGATGCTATCCTTGAGCAAGATTCTCATGCCCGAGTTGCGTGTGAAACTTACGTAAAAACCGGTATGGTTATGGTTGGTGGTGAAATCACTACTAGCGCATGGGTTGATATCGAAGAAATTACACGTAAAACAATTCGCGACATTGGCTACACTAATTCAGATATGGGTTTTGATGCAGATTCATGTGCAATTTTAAACACTATTGGTAAACAGTCTCCTGACATTAACCAAGGTGTTGACCGTACTAGCCCAGAAGAGCAAGGCGCTGGCGATCAAGGCTTAATGTTTGGTTACGCATGTAACGAAACTGAAGTACTAATGCCTGCTCCTATTACCTACTCACACCGTTTAGTGCAGCGCCAAGCACAGGTTCGTAAAAGCGGCGAGCTTAACTGGTTACGCCCAGATGCAAAATCACAAGTTACGTTTGCATACGAAAACGGCAAGCCAGTAGGTATTGATGCTGTTGTACTTTCTACACAGCACAGCGAAGATATTTCACAAAAAGATTTAATCGAAGCGGTGATGGAAACTATCATCAAGCCGGTACTTCCTGCTGAGCTAATTACTAGCGCGACTAAGTTTTTTATTAACCCAACAGGTCGCTTTGTAATTGGCGGACCAATGGGCGATTGTGGCTTAACCGGTCGTAAAATCATTGTAGATACCTACGGCGGCATGGCTCGTCACGGTGGCGGTGCTTTCTCTGGTAAAGATCCATCAAAAGTTGACCGTAGTGCTGCCTATGCTGCACGTTATGTTGCTAAAAACATTGTTGCTGCTGGCCTTGCTGATAAGTGTGAGCTACAAGTATCGTACGCTATTGGTATTGCAGAGCCTACGTCTATAAGCGTAGAAACCTTTGGTACCAGCAAACTAGAAGAAAGCCGTTTAATTGAGCTTATTCGTGAGCACTTTGACTTGCGCCCTTACGGTTTAATTAAAATGCTTGATTTAGAGCGCCCTATCTACCTTCCAACGGCGGCTTACGGCCACTTTGGTCGTGAAGAGTTCCCTTGGGAGCGTACTGATAAAGCAGAAGCACTTCGCGCTGCTGCTGGTCTTTAAGCCAACATACTATTAAAAATATAAACGGCCCTTTTAAGGGTCGTTTTTATATCTAAAGCTTATTATTCAAGCCGTGAAACATAAATCACTCTCGAATTGTTTTGCACTTTCGGTATATACTCGTTTTACTATAAAAGCTTAGGGAATTAAAAATGGCCGACAACTTTCGTGTTACCTTTGTAGGACTCGCTGAGGGCGTTGACAGCAAAGCTGTTACTGCCATGCTTGCTACTAAATTAAAAACATCAAATGAAAAAGTGTCGCTTTTTTTTAATGGTAAACCGCTATTTGTGCCAAGCAATAAAGACAAAGCCCTAAAGCAAGCCAAACTACTTGCCAGCTTAGGTATTAAAAGTAAGCTGCAGGCTGTTACCAACCCTAATCAAAATACTCAACTGGCAAGTGCAACGAGTAGCCAGCGCGATGACAGAATTTTTGATGCGCTTGATTACATTACCAGTAGCTTAATTCGCCTTGAAGAAAAACTAGACGAGCTTGAACAGCGCCTACCCGAGGTTGAAGCCACAGCAATTACCGATGAACACATAGAGTGGCAAGACGATGATCTTATGCTTGATGATGAGTTGCTCACACCACTGCAAAAACGCAGTAATGTGTTGTTATATTCACTCATAGCAACTGTGGTTACTTTGCTTATTTTATTAGCAATATATTTAACCGTCCCTAACTTATTCTCTTTTTAATTACGGGGTGAAATCCTAAAGTGAGCAATAAACGTGCAACAATAAGAGCATCTGTCCGCGAACTGCGTAATAATTTATCAAGTAACCAACAATTAATTGCCGCCCAATCGCTAAAAGTGAATTTTATTCAATACTTAAATGGCAAAAAAAACACTAAAAAAGAACATATTGCCATTTATTTTAGTAACGACGGCGAATTAGATACCTCATTGTTAATTAATGAATTATGGGGTAAAGGGCACACCCTTTACCTACCTGTAATCCACCCCTTTAACGGGGCTAATTTACTATTTCAGCGTTATGAAAAAAACTCACCCATGAAGGCAAACCGCTATGGTATCTTGGAACCTAAGCTCAATTGTACTCAAATATGCCCGTTACCAGAGCTTGATTACCTACTTATGCCATTAGTGGCATTTGATAACCAAGGTAATCGCTTAGGAATGGGGGGTGGGTTTTACGATCGGACATTGGCGCGGCTACACCAGCAACACTGGCAAAAGCCGCAACTTATTGGTTTAGCACATGAATGCCAAAAAGTAACAGCTTTACCCATAGAATCATGGGATGTGCCACTTAAAACAATTATCACCCCAAATAAAACCTACTGTTGGTAAAGCGTTACTTTGTATGCCAGCAGAAATTTTTGACATAAATGAGCATAAAACAATGACACAAGACGAATTAAAAAAAGCAGCTGCTTGGGCAGCGTTAGAGTTTGTAAAAGAGAACACTATTGTAGGCGTAGGTACAGGCTCAACGGTTAATCACTTTATTGATGCACTAGGCTCAATAAAAGACACCATTAAAGGTGCGGTTTCTAGTTCAGAAGCCTCAACTGCTCGTTTAAAAGCGCTAGGCATTGAAGTATTTGAACTTAATGACGTTGATGTTTTAGATGTATACGTTGACGGCGCTGATGAAATTAACGCCCATAACGAAATGATTAAAGGCGGCGGTGCAGCCCTTACTCGTGAAAAAATAGTAGCAGCGGTAGCTAAACAATTTGTGTGCATTGTAGATGACACCAAATTAGTAGCAACCTTGGGTGGTTTTCCACTGCCGGTTGAAGTTATACCCATGGCACGCAGTTACGTAGCACGCGAATTATTAAAACTTGGTGGTGATCCTGTGTATCGCCAAGGTGTAGTTACCGATAACGGTAACGTTATTTTAGATGTACATAATTTAAAAATTACCCAAGCTAAACAACTTGAAACACAAATTAATCAAATTGTTGGCGTAGTTACCAACGGCCTATTCGCAGAGCGTGGCGCTGATAAAGTGATTATCGGCACTAAAAATGGGCCACAAATTAAATAGGATGAGGTTATGAGTAAGGTATCGTTGGCAAAAGACAAAATTAAAATTCTTTTGCTTGAAGGTGTTCACCAAAGCGCTGTTGAAACGCTAAAACGTAACGGTTATAGCAACATCGACTATGTTAAAACATCCTTACCTGAGGACGAGCTAAAAGAACGTATTAAAGACGTACACTTTGTGGGGCTTCGTTCTCGTACTCATATTAACCAAGCTGTGTTAGAAGCAGCTGAAAAGCTCGTTGCGGTTGGCTGTTTTTGTATTGGCACCAACCAGGTTGACTTAAATGCGGCGCGCGAACGTGGTATTGCTGTATTTAACGCACCATTTTCTAACACCCGCTCGGTTGCAGAGCTTGTACTTGGTGAAATACTGTTGCTATTACGCGGTATTCCACAGCGTAATGCTGCTGCACATCGTGGCGGCTGGTTAAAAACCGCAAACGGCTCGTTTGAAGCTCGTGGTAAAACATTGGGTATTATTGGCTATGGCCACATTGGTACCCAGTTAGGTATTATGGCCGAAAATATTGGTATGCATGTTGAGTTTTACGATATTGAAGATAAGTTATCACTTGGCAACGCCAAGCAAGTACATAATTTAACTCAGCTATTACAACGCTCTGATATTATTACTTTACATGTACCTGAAACCCCACAAACTAAGAACCTTATTGGCACTGCCGAACTTGCGGTTATGAAACAAGGCGCTATTTTAATTAATGCGTCTCGCGGCACTGTAGTTGATATTGATGCATTGGCAGAAGCGCTTACCGACAAAAAACTCAGCGGCGCAGCAATCGATGTGTTCCCGGTTGAGCCTAAATCTAACGATGAAGAGTTTGTATCGCCACTGCGTAATTTCGACAATGTTATTTTAACGCCGCACATTGGTGGTTCAACTCAAGAAGCACAAGAAAACATTGGTATTGAAGTAGCTGGAAAACTAGCTAAATACTCAGATAACGGCTCAACTATTACTGCTGTTAACTTCCCTGAGGTTTCACTACCAGAGCTTGCTAATCGTAGTCGCTTACTGCATGTACATCACAACCGTCCTGGCGTATTAACACAAATAAACCAAGCGTTTGCACAGCACGGTATTAACATTGCCGCGCAGTACCTACAAACAGATGAGTCAATTGGTTATGTAGTTATTGATGTAGATACCGACCACTCAGAAGTTGCCCTTAAAGAGCTAAGCGCTGTTGAAGGCACGATAAGAGCACGTATTCTGCATTAACTAATTTAAGCTCTAGAAAATTTTAAGCCGCGTTTGCTTTATAACAAACGCGGCTTTTTTATTGCCCTACTTAGCGGTAAAACTAATTAAAAGAGTAATAAATTTAATTTTGATTAACGGCCTGCTCTATTCTTTTATCTGGTACTAACCATAACAGCGCCACTGCCACATATATTACTTGTGCTAACCATGGCGCTACAAATGCTACGCCTACTGCCGATAAGTAGAGCGCCATAGACACTTTGCCTTTCCAGTCTGCACCGATTGCTTTGCGTAATACAGAGCTGCAGCCATCTGTCGCCATTATGCTGCGTTGTAAAATATTATACGCAATCGCCGCCATAAACAGCACGGCACCATAAGTCGCGGTAGGTAGTGGCTCAAAGTGATTACCTCCCATCCAACTGGTCGAAAACGGGAATAATGATAACCAAAAAAGTAAATTTAAATTTGACCACAATACCCCACCCGAAACACTGCCAGCAGCGTGTAATAAATGATGATGGTTATTCCAGTAAATCCCTACGTATACAAAACTTAAAACATAGCTAAAAAAGTTAGGGAGCATAGGCACAAGTGCTTCAATTCCTGCGCCTTCAGGTATTTTTAGCTCCAATACCATAATGGTAATAATAATTGCCAACACACCATCACTAAAAGCTTCTAATCGACCTTTTCCCATCTGTAACCCCATTCAACTTTAAGTAATTAGTTTGAGCCTTAATGGCTATTTAATATGATAAATAACAGTTTTTGTAGTAATGAATACTAACGATAAAATGAGTACTGGTAAACTAATTGTTAATTTTGAGAGTTAACACCTAGTCTAAACGCAAAATTTACGCATAAAAAAGCGCGAGTTAAACTCACGCTTTAATTATGTGTATCGTGCTATCATTTTTAACTGATATCGCGATTGCTATAGCTACTTTTAGTCGCCTTTAACTTCTAGATTAATGTACTCTACAAGCTTTTCAGGCTGGCCTATTAGCATCATTATTTGTTGGTTAACTTCCATCATAGTTTTGCCTTCTGGTAGTTTTGCCGACACGCTAAATGAATTTAAGCCTTTAACAAAGCCGCTAATCGCTTCTGCAATTTCTTCAGTTACTGGCGCTTGCTGTAGCTGCTGCTCAACCATCATTTGCATTTGCTCAACACTCATACCTTGCTTAATAAGCTCGCTTTCTAGCAATGCTTTAAGCTCGCCTTGGTTATTAAGTTCAAAGTTAACACTGCGCGGCTCTAACTTACTCATAGCTTGCATTATTAGCGTTTGCTGCTGTAATTCTTGCTCATAAGTTAAAGGTTCGCTGCCCGCTGCTTGCTGTGCTTTACTGATCGCAAGCGATGCATCCATAAGTGCTTGTGTGTTTGCCAGACCCATATTCATATTAAAGCTAACAATGTCTTTTGCATCTAACTTAACTACCACATCGCTGTCGCCCGATTTTTCATCGTAATCAAGTGATGAATGTAAATCGTAACTGGCCGACGCTAACATAGTATTTGTATCGGCTGGTAATTTAGCCACAAAGTCTTTATTAAATTGAAAGCTTTTTACATCAAATGTAGTGTGTGGTGAAATTTTATCGGTTTCGTAGCCTGTCACTTCAATGCTTTGAATACTGGCAACATTATCGCCTTCAGAACTAATGACTTCCATATTGCTAATTTCTACACTATTGGAAATAACACTAGCCGATAAGTCTGCATACTTAAATGTAGCGCCGGTTTGCTCGCTCACTAGTGCTAGTTGCTTATCTATTTCTGCACGTACTTCTTTAGTGGCTACGTGATTTGCATAACTTACGCCACCAACACCGGCAGCTACAATTGCTGCAGCTATAACTAACTTTTTCATGTTATTTCCTTATTTAAGTCTTTATATAAATTGTTTCAGCTCAAGAGTAACATTGCAGAACATCACCGATAAGCGTTTTTGCTAATTAATTAAACTAAGTAACTCATGTACTGTTTTTATCGGGGTGATCTTAGCGCCCAGCCCTTCCATTGATTTATGGTAATTACGAAATGGAATAAATATTTCCGTAAAGCCATGCTGCGCAGCTTCTTTAACGCGCGGTACGCCACTGTCTATTGGGCGTACGTCGCCATTTAAACTCAGCTCTCCCATAATACAAGTGGTACGTGGCACCACAAAATCATTTAAGCTGCTAAGTAGCGCAGCAACCAACGCTAAATCTATACAGGTTTCTGATTCATCAATTTTTAAGCCACCCACTATATTAAAAAACGTATCGTGAAATATTTTAGTTTTTGTGTGCTTACGCAGTATGCCGGTGAGCATTTTTATTCGGTTCATGTTTAAACCAACGCAAACACGCTGCGGAAATTCCGCCTCAATCTCAGTGGTTAAACATTGAATTTCGAGTAATAAATTACGATTACCTTTACGAATACACGTAATTGCAGAGCCAGGTGAATCTGTAGTTGAGCCTGATAAAAATATTTCGCTGGGGTTATCAACGCTGAGCATACCGCGTTCGCACATTCTAAAAATACCGACTGTATCTATATCACCAAAGCGGTTTTTATTTGCTCGTAAGGTACGAATTTGCCCATCGTTAGTATCTATATGCAATAGTGCGTCAACTATATGCACCAGCGTTTGCGGACCAGCTATTTCGTTGTTTTTATTTACATGGGCAATAATGAACATAGTGACATCATTTTGCTTACAGTATTGCGTAAGTGCTTGCGCGGCACTTTTTACTTGCGAAGGCGAGCCTGGGCTACCGTTAGCTGTGTCGGTAACCACTGCTTGAATGGAGTCTATTACTGCAAACTTAATTTTATTTTTATCGAGTTCTTCAATGATGGTTTCAACACTGGTTTCGGAAAGTAAATAAAGCGCATCAGGGTTATAATTTAACTTTAAACGATTCACTCTGTTTTTAAACTGCGATAAAGATTCTTCTGCGGTACAGTAAAGTGAGGGCATGCGTTGTGACATTCGTGCCACTAAATCAGATAACAAGGTTGTTTTACCAGCCCCTGGATCGCCAGAGATTATATTAACTGACCCCGTTGTTACACCACCACTTAAAACACGATCGAGCTCGCCAATTTCAGTTAACTGTTTTTCAGTTTCTGCGGTAGCAATATCATTAATTTTTTTAGAACCGCCACCAATCCCCCCAGCATAACCACCTACACTTACGCGTGCCGATGCTTTTTTACTTTGCCCTGCTGACGGTTTAAATTCTGCTAATGTGTTCCATGCACCACAGCGGCATTGACCTTGCCAACGTTGGTAGTTCATGCCACATTCGGTACAAACAAACTCTACTTTTGCCGCTTTAGCCATTTATAACTTTACCTACTATTCTTTAATTTTAAAAATACTTAATGTTAAGTGCTTATTTTACCATTTTAAAGTTTCGCCTAACAATGAGTCATACCAACAAGATAATTTAGCACTACTATTATTATCTATAAATGCTGTTTTCTTTTTTACTATACTTTAGGGCATACTTATTGCTTGAATAATAGTTTAAAGTAACTTGCCAATAAATTGGTATTTAACACATAATAACAAGCGCTAAACTGTAGTTACTCGAATAATCGTACCTATATTAACAACAATAACACGATACGACATTTATTGAGTTTTCTAATAAATGGATTTAATAGTATACCTACTTTTTTAATTAGACGGTGATGGTTTTATAAATGGCTGAAGACATACTGCTCAAGCACGAAGATCTTATATCTGAATTAAAACATTATTTAGGCAACCCTAAATTTGATTTAATTTTTAAGTCTAAAATAGTTGGGCTTACAAAGCCTGAACAGTTTTTAATGAAAATGGAAATGACACGCTTATCTCAGCCGATAGCGCGCTTTATTGACTTACGTGGTTTAGTGACTGGGCAGGTAAAGCCTTATGATCACAATGGCAAACAACATTTCATGGATGAAACAGCGATTGAAGTATTTGAAGCTGCGCTAAAACAACACGGTGGTTATACCCTTGCCGTTTATGAGGCAGTGATGAACACCGAAAATAATCATCGGGTGTTACAACGCAAAACCACAGAAAAAATTGCAGAGCAAGCCATTGATGACTCCCTTAATACAAATGTTATAAAGTTTGCCTCTTATGAAAGCCGCTCTGAAGAGCGAATGAACTATTCAATTAAAGTAACGGTTGAATACAACGACAAAAAAAGTATTGCTGCTAGCACTTCCAATATATCCCTCAGTGGTTGTAAAATAAAGCTAGCCACTCGTTATGTACTAAAAAAAGGACATTTAATCGCCTTGCGTTTGGTAGGTTTAGAGCAAGACTTTGAGCTAGGTTTAAAAAATGGCATTCAGTATGAGGTTGTCGCCGTAGAAAATATTTCTAAAGAGTTTAATCATATTCGTTTAAAACGCACCTTTATTGAAAATAATGAAGCGTTTGATAATTTTTTAGAAAGCTTTATCCACGGTAATAAACGTCGCTATAAAGTAAACCTTGATAATACGCTCGATGCTGTGGTTTCTAAGGGTTACGAGCAATACTATATTCCACGCGTCACCTCTTTATATGTGTTTTTAAGTAAAAAAGACAATGTACTTTATCCTAGCTTAAGTCTAACCACCGAAAACAACATTTTTATTCAACGTTACTTTACCGATGAACGCCAAAACCCTTGTTTATACAGTGTGCTTAATGAGCAACGTATTAATGCATTACTTTTAAAACAGGCTCCAGTTAAAGAAGATTATTTATATACTTTTACTCATATTTCGGCGGGCAAAATTTATTATTATTCTGCAACACGTAATGAGCTTGAACAAAACCCTCAGCTAAAAAACTTATTTTTAGGTTTTGGCAGTCAAAAAGACACTTGGCAGTGCTTTAAAATACAAATTATGCCAAGCCATCCAGATGACTCATTTATTCCTTTATCGTTACCGAACACTGTAAGTAAAAATATTGAAAAGCTCAATAAGCCGCCTTCTCCTCGGGTAGAAGGGTTAGTGAAAAATGTAAAATATATGGTGGTACTAACTGCTATTGGTAATAAAACTGAACAGCAACACTATCAGCAATTAAATTACGATAAAGCTTTGATTAATCAATTGAAGAGTTTTGGCCATAGCAAAAGTAAGTCTGCGCCTTATTTAGATATTGTACCTTTAGAGTATGTAAATCTTCGCTCTGATAAGCGCTACTTATATAAAACGAATGTGTCGATTAGCGTAAACGATGAGGTAGTACATGGCCTTACTCGCGACTTTTCGGTTATGGGCTTGCAGCTTGAATGCAAACAACCAGTAAGCTTAAAAAAAGGCGACATTGTTTTACTCTCGTTTCCTGACTTACAAAAAATAACCAAAACATATCAGCTTAGTGAGCTAAAGTACGAAGTGATGGCTGTAAATAAGTCGTTCACTATTATTAATTTAAAAGCCAGCCGAGTTGCCGACTTACCCCATGCTGGAGTGCTGTTTTTTACGCAGTTAATTAACAGTAATAAAGATAAACTAAAAGTGTCAGAAGAAGCGCCTAAAGTGCCTGGGCTCTCTACAGCACTTAGAAATATGGTAACTAAAAGCGTTTGCCAGTTCCCACTTTATTTACATAAAGAAGGAGCGCACTTTAAAGCAGGTGCAATTGGCTTTGGCTTATACCCTAGCCCACTACATGTGCTTTTACAAAACTTTGGTTTGTTGGGTAATAAAACCGATTTATCGAGCATTATTACTGATGAGCAAATCGTTAATGTGATCACCCCACAGATAAAAGATCTTAGCCGCCAAGATCCGCCAAGCGCCTTTACACTTGTGATTAATTTTGATCCCCGTAAGGGCAGTATTTCAGAGTCTATTACCAGTTATTGCATAGCAGGTGAGGATTATAATGATTTTCAGGAACAAATAAGCAAAGGCTTAAAGTCGAATCTTATTTTTGTTATGCGCTTGTATATATCACGTACTGGACGCCCAGATACCGATTATTTATCTAACGAACTAAAATATGTGAGTCAATATGCGCTGCATAAAGCAAGGGAATTAGAAGAGGCATTGTGGTCTGTAGCGGGTGTCGGTGATATTGTCGATATCACCGAAGAAGCCTTAAGCCATTTAAAACTTGAACAGCAACAAGTTGACCAAATGGGTCGCCGCAAACTGCTTTGGCTAAACCGCCTGCGTTAAACAGTAGCCTCACTATTTAATGGTATAGCTAGCATATACAGTAATTGTAATAACGAGCCTTGGCAAATAGCTGCTTGGGCTTGCTCAACCACTTTTGCTTTACCATGTACTGCTACACCTAGCCCTGCTGTTGCCATCATTTTTAAATCGTTAGCCCCATCGCCAATCGCCACTGTTTGCGACTTTATTAACCCCAGCTGTTGCTGTAATGACTCTAAAATAATGGCTTTTTGCTGTGCATCTACAATTGTGCCTAATACTTTACCTGTGAGCTTATTATCTTTAAATTCAAGCACGTTAGCGTGTACTTCATCTAAATTGATTAACGCTTGTACTTGCTCTGCAAAGGGTACGAAACCACCCGACGCAATGGCTAAGTGCCACTGATGCTGTTTAAGTATTTGGCAAAGCATTTTAATACCCGGCATTAAAGGTAAATTATTTTTTAACTCATCTATTAAGCTTTTTTCAATTCCGGTAAGTTTAGCGACGCGCTGATTTAGGCTTTCACTAAAATCAAGCTTACCAGCCATTGCCAGTGCTGTTACCGAAGCAACCTCATCGTATACGTTAGCTAAGCGTGCAATTTCATCTATGCACTCAATAGTAATAGCGGTTGAATCCATATCCATTACCAATAAACCTGGCTCATACAAGTTGGGTGGGCAAGCTATTTGCACTAGCTGAAAATCAAGTGTGCTGGAAAATTGTTGTAATACTAGCGGGTTAATCGGCAGCTCTGCTTGCTTAATATAAAAACACAGTGCCGCTGGTAAACTTAAGTCCGGCTGATACTGGCAAAGCCCTGTAACGGTTTGATTATGCTTCGCAAAAAAATCTATTATGGCTTTAATATGGGTAATACTAAAATTGCCAGCAAAGGCAATACTAAATAAACCTTGGTGTTTATTAGGTAGGTTTTTTAACGGTAAAAACACCTCATCCTGATAGCTAAACCATTTATTTAATACTAACTGCGTTAATGGTTGCTCAGCACCAGGCTGTGCCATGTTCGTTTGCGACATGGATTCTCCGTGAATTTTTTTGTTATCCTGATAGCTACTTACAAAATGTTAAATATATTACTTGCGCTAAATTCGCCATCAGGTGGGGTTTAAGGTTATAGTATACCCAAACAACTTGGGTATAGCATTTGTAACATCAAATCAAAATGCTGTCAGTAGTATATACGGTGACTATGAAAAATAACCATCTTAAAAACCCTATCACTGCCTCACAAAAAAAACGCTTAGTGCGTTTATTGCTTGCTACTGCCTGCTTAATATTACTGAGCTGGGTGGGCATTAATAGTAGTTTTCAAAGCCATCAATTACTTTATGACAGTGCCGATAGTACGGCAAAATCGCTCACCAAATTTATGGCATTAAATGCTAAAACCCCGTTAATTGAAAAAAACAAACCGCAACTTAATGCATTATGTAACAACATAAGCAAAGATGAATTTGTACTTTCAGCCACAATTTACGACCAGCAAGGCATGCTTATAGCCAGTAGCGATAATTGGCAATCGCTGCATGTTAGCGGCCAGCTATCTGAATCAACTCCTGGTGTTAGTAAACTTAAAACACCGTTTATAGAGCCCGTGGTAAGTGACGACGACAGACCTGTTGGTTTTGTATCTATTACTTATTTAACCCGTGCGGCAGTTACATCTAGCCACAATCATTTTCATGACTTAGGTCGCCAAGTATTATTAATGTTGGTAATTGCATGTATTTTTACTTGGCAATTTGGCCGTGGCTTAAAAATATGGCAGGTTAATCGCTATATACAAAAAACATCACAGCATGAGTCGTAAAGCTCTGTAGCTAGTTGCTCTTTGTGTTGTTTGGGCTTTAATTCACACAATACATCAAATACCCGCATTATTTGCAGCGGCGTATTGATCTCCCCTTGATAACCACATAGCGGCATTGATGGCGAGTCGGTTTCAAGCACTAGGTGCGATGTATTTATATTGGCAATTACATCGCGCGTTTTAACCGCTCGCGGGTAGCTAATAACACCGCCTACACCGAGCTTAAAACCTTGCTTAATATAATATTGAGCTTGTTGAAGTGATCCCGAAAACGCATGAATAACCCCTCCATACTTAGGCTTACAACGCTTAAACGACTGCGCTATTAAATCATGGCTTTGCCTATGATGCACAATTAACGGTAACCCTAGCTGATTAGCCAATGCTATTTGTTGTTCAAATAGAAAGGTTTGTTTGGAGAGGTTTTCAATACTTCGATCTAGACCGCATTCGCCAATTGCCACCAGCTGGTTTTTATTGGCCGTAGCAAATGTAAATAGCAGCTCTATATGGGACTCTTGATGCTGATTTAAAAAGTAAGGATGCAGTCCTGCAGCTATTTTTACGCCTGCAAAGTTAATTTTAAATTCAAGTAATGCACGCGATTGGGCCAAACTAATACCGGGCACCACAAACTGCTCAACTCCCTTTGCTACACACTCGCTAATGAGTGACTCGCGGTTTGAGTCAAACTCTGTAAAGTCGAGGTGGCAATGAGAGTCAATAAATTGCATTGTTACTTACTCATCGATTTATTAAGGGTTTAAGCGTGTAATTTGCCAGCTGTTGTCTGCTTGGCGCTGATACATAAAGCGGTCGTGCAGGCGGTGTGCCCCACCTTGCCAAAACTCAATTTTTTGCGGTACAACACAATAGCCACCCCAAAAGTCAGGTAAAGGAATTTCACCTTTAGCAAACTTGTTTTTCATATTGGCAAAGGTTTCCATCAACACTTTACGCGATGAAACTGGGCGACTTTGTGCTGATGCCCACGCTGCTAGCTGGCTTTCTTTAGGGCGAGATAAAAAGTACTTAGCCACCGCAGAAGTAGGTAAAGGTTTAGCCTCGCCATACACAATTACTTGGCGTTCCATAGGGTGCCAAGGAAAGTGCAGCGATATTTTATTATTACCTTTAAGCTCCTGCGCTTTGCGCGAACCTGTATTAGTAAAAAACACAAAACCATCATTATCTAAATGCTTAAGCAATACAATGCGCTGCGAAGGCTGCCCGGTATCATCAACTGTCGCCACTACCATAGCGGTTGGATCAGGTAAATTACTTGCTACAGCGTGCTCAAGCCAGGTTTCAAACTGTTTAAACGGATCATCAAGCAAATTATCTTCGCTTAACGCGTTTTGCAGGTATTCACGACGGATATCTTCGAGTTTCATAATAAATCCTTTAAATAAAGCGTTAGAAAAGAGCTTAGAGTAACGAGCTTAAATAGTGATGCTAGTAACAACAAACATCAAGCTTTAGGTATATTCGATACCGGTAAACACAAAATTTTTAGTGTATGCGATAGCAATAAACATCGAGCTTTAGGTATATTCGATAGCAATAAACACAGAGTCTCAAGTTTATGCGATAACAATAAATACAGAGTATCAGGTGTATCGTTGGGTTTCGTTTCACTCAACCCAACCTCGGTGTAAAGCGTTACATCTGCAAGTGTAGGAGTGCTAGCAAGGCGGTAAAACTATTTATGCCAAGGAGCATACGGTTTGTATGTGACTTAGGCTAAATAGTTTTATCAACGCAGCTAAAGCGAACTACACGCAGCAGAAGGTGATTACATTTGCTCCATGACTTCAATGCCTAGTAAGTCTAATCCCGTCTCTAACGTTTTAGAAACCAAATTACATAACACTAAACGGCTATCACGTACGTTTGGCTCTACGCCTTCTTTAAGTACTGGGCAGGCTTCGTAGAACGTCATATATAAGCTTGCTAGTTCATATAAGTAACCACATAGTACGTGTGGTGTGGCTTCAGTGATCATTAAATCAAGTACTTCTTCAAGCTGCAGTAACTTAAGCGCTAGCGCTTTTTCTTGCGGCTCTACGATAGTAACGTTTGAATTTAGTGTAGCTGCATCAACGCCTGATTTACGAAAAATACTGCGTATACGCGTATAGGCATATTGTAAGTAAGGTGCTGTTGCGCCTTCAAAGCTTAGCATGCTGTCCCAGTTGAAAATATAATCACTGGTGCGGTGCTTAGAAAGGTCGGCATATTTAACTGCGCCAATACCTACTTTGCGGGCAATTTCGCTGCGCTCTTGCTCTGATAAATCAGATTCACGCTCGGCTAATTTTATTGCTGCGCGATTAATCGACTCTTCGAGTAAATCGGCAAGTTTAACTGTGCCACCGGTACGGGTTTTAAATGGTTTGTTGTCGGCGCCCATCATGGTGCCAAACGGGCAAAACTCATAGCTAGTTTCATCGCGTAAAAAACCAGCTTTACGTGCTGTAAGCTCTACTTGGTTAAAGTGCAGGCTTTGGCGCGCATCAACAAAAATTAAGATACGATCGGCACCTAACTTATTTGAGCGGTAATCACATGCGGCTAAATCTGTAGTTGCATATAAAAAGCCGCCACCCGATTTTTGTACAATAAACGCCGATGGTTCGCCGTCTTTGTTTGCTAGTTCATCTAAAAATACTACCTGTGCGCCTTGCGACTCCACGGCAATATTTTTATCTTTTAATAAACTAATAATGTCATTTAGCTCAGCGTTGTATGCGCTTTCAGCCATAATATCAGCTTGTGTAAGCGTTACATTTAAGCGCTTATATACTTCTTCAGAGTGCTTAACTGAAGTGGCAATAAAAAGCTTCCACAGTTTTTCACAATGCGCGTCGCCGCCTTGTAATTTAACTACATAATTACGTGCTTTGTCGGCAAAGCCTTCTTCATCGTCAAAACGTTTTTTAGCGTCGCGGTAAAAGGTTTCTAAATCGGCAAGTGCTACTGTATCTAAATCTACGCCTTGGCTAATTTGATCTTCTAAATGCGCAATCAACATACCAAATTGTGTGCCCCAATCACCCATGTGATTTTGACGCACAACGCTATCGCCTCTAAATTCAAGCGCACGCACAATCGCATCACCAATAATGGTTGAGCGTAAATGGCCTACGTGCATTTCTTTAGCAAGGTTTGGCGATGAGTAATCAACAACCACTTTTTGTGGATTAGCGTGTTCATTAACCGCTAATTTTGCATCACTGTTCGCCGCTTTAACGCTTTGTGCTAAAAATTCAGGCTTTAAATGAATATTTATAAACCCTGGGCCGGCAATTTCAGTTTTTTCGGCAATGTCGCTTACATCTAGGTTATCAATAATTTTTTGCGCAAGCTCTCGTGGGTTGCTTTTCATTTTTTTAGCCGCGCCCATGGCAGCATTAATTTGGTAGTCACCAAATTGTGGACGAGTACTTTGTGTAACTGCTGGGTTAGTATCTGCTGGTAAGCCTACAGCTGTCATAGCGGCAATGGCTTTTTCTACTAAAATAGTACGAATGTTCATATTTTTTACCTTAATAAGCCCGCCAAAGCAGGCTTTTAAAATTTTACTAAGCTGGCTTTAGTTTTCGCGTGTATGGCTAAAGGTGACTTCTGGATAGCGCTCTACTGATAAATTAAGGTTTACACGGCTTGGCGCTATGTAAGTTAAATTATCGCCGCCATCTAAGGCTAGGTTGCTTTCACATTTACGCTTAAAGTCTTCAAACTTTTTAACGTCGTCGCTACTTACCCAGCGGGCTGTATTTACGTTAACACCTTCGTAAATTGCATCTACGTTATATTCTGCTTTTAAGCGCGCTACAACCACATCAAACTGAAGTACACCTACTGCGCCTACAATTAAATCGTTGTTTATTAGCGGTCTAAATACCTGTACAGCACCCTCTTCTGAAAGTTGTACTAAGCCTTTTAATAACTGCTTTTGCTTAAGCGGATCACGTAAACGAATACGGCGGAATAATTCCGGTGCAAAGTTAGGAATACCACTAAACTTAAGCTTTTCACCTTGGGTAAAAGTATCACCTATTTGAATCGTACCGTGGTTATGTAAACCAATAATGTCGCCAGCGAATGCATCACCTGCGCGCTCACGATCGCCAGCCATAAACGTAACCGCATCAGAAATACTTACTTGTTTGCCAATTCGCACATGATTCATTTTCATGCCTTGGCTGTATTTACCCGACACTATGCGCATAAAGGCAATTCGGTCGCGGTGTTTCGGGTCCATATTGGCCTGAATTTTAAATACAAAGCCAGTAAAGTTCTCTTCAGTGGCAACTACTTGGCGGTCTTCTGTTTCACGTGGTAATGGCGTTGGCGCCCATTTAGTTAAGCCGTCAAGTACATGGTCAACACCAAAGTTACCTAGTGCTGTACCAAAATAAACTGGCGATAGTTCGCCGGCTAAAAACAGCTCTAAATCAAATTCATTGGATGCGCCAATAACCAGCTCTAGCTCATCGCGTAATTGCGCGGCAAGATCGTCACCAATAGCATCAACCAGTTCTGGGTTATCTATCCCTTTAATGGTGCGCACGTCTTGAATTTTATGACCTTGGCCAGTTTTATATAAAACCGCTTCATCGTTATGAATATGATAAACGCCTTTAAAGCCTTTACCGCTACCAATTGGCCAAGTAATAGGGGCACACGCTATTTTAAGCTCGGTTTCAACTTCGTCAAGCAGCTCCATTGGGTCGCGTATATCACGGTCACATTTATTCATAAAAGTAACAATTGGCGTAGTACGCAGGCGTGTTACTTCCATTAATTTACGCGTACGGTCTTCTACACCTTTGGCCGCATCAATAACCATTAAGCACGAATCGACTGCTGTTAGGGTACGGTACGTATCTTCTGAGAAGTCTTCGTGTCCAGGTGTGTCGAGCAGGTTAACCAAGGCGTTTTTATACGGAAACTGCATTACTGAGGTAGTAACAGAAATACCACGCTCTTTTTCCATGTCCATCCAGTCAGATTTAGCATGCTGGTTAGAGCCACGGCCTTTTACTGTACCGGCTTTTTGGATAGCTTGTCCGAATAAGAGTACTTTTTCGGTGATGGTGGTTTTACCCGCATCTGGATGCGAAATAATCGCGAAGGTACGTCGTTTATTAATTTCACTGAGGAGATTTTGCTCTGCCATTAAAAAAGTTCTTTTAGTTTGAATACGGACATTTATGTATGCTGACGTTTCAGAGCTAATATTGCTCAACCCCGAAAGCTCAACACACCCTAGGAAGAACCCAATTTGGCTCCTCACACGCGATCCGTTATGTTAATCGTAATTGAAGACTATTTTCGCTGATCTTCACTCTATAAACAATCAATGCTTAGTTATTAACTGATTCTTTTTTTATTAACTCTCCCAGAGCGCGTATTTACTCAATTATTGTCCTAAATTGTGCTTAGTTATAAATATTACCAGCACAATAAACAAACGCTAAGCTTGAGTAATATAGCTGTAAAACATATTATTACTAACATTACATGGAGGATGTGTTGTTTGGTAATGAAAACCAGTAAGTTAAGCATTAGGTTATTATGGTATATAACGCCGTTAGTTATACTTCCGCTGTTATTTTTAGGTGGTTTTACGCTAACTAATGTAACCAACTCAACACAAAAACAAGCTGATTTAATTATGAGCCGGTTTGTTGAACAACAACAACAAAAAGTATTTAACTATATTGACTCATTTCAATCCACTGCTAAGCTATTATCCACCTCACCCGTATTGAACGATTTTTTAGCTAACGATTTACATGCTGATGGTGGCTACACCTATCGCCTAGGTGCGTTAATGGATGTGTTTGCCAGTTATAGCGAGGCCTATCCCGATATTATTAGCATTAACTTAATGTCGGTAAATGGCAAAAGCGATGCCTACTACTCAAGTAATTTAAGCATAGCGCCAAAATCGTATCCTTTTTTTGAAAAAGTACAGCAAAGTAATTTAAGCCAACAGCAGTTTATGATGCAAAAAGCAGATGGCACCACCAGCTTGTATTTTATTCAGCGTATTTATAGCATTGACTACTATCTTAAGCGCCCGCAACAGCTTGGTTTTATAGTACTGCATATTGACCCTTCTATTCTTAATACCAGTATTTTAGAAGCCCCTTACAACAACACTCTCAACTTACTCGTTAGTAACGAGGGGAAAATTTTATTTAGTTCCGATTATAATATTCGTGGCCAATACATTAGTGAATTTGAGCTCAACCAGGTACATAACTTAGCCGACATTGGCTCTTTATCAACCATAGAGCTTTCGAGTATAGATAAAATAGAGCGGATGATTTTTGCGGTGCAAATGAGCGGTGGTTATTATGTATCGACTATTCCTAAAGCCGTTTTGTATCAATCGGGTAAGGCTATTAGCTTAATTACCGGCTTAATTGTTATTATTTCGGTTATTACGCTGCCAATACTTATTTTTATTGTAGTGCGTAATTTATTACTTAATCCTATTGAGCTATTAGGTGCAGCTAGCCACCGTGTAGGTGATGGCGATTTAGGTGTTTCACTGCCCGCGCACACAGATGATGAAGTAGGCATATTGTTTAACGACTTTAATCACATGGTTAATCAAATTAGGCATTATCAAGAGCAATTAGAAGAATATAAACATCACCTCGAAGACAAAGTAGAAAGCCGCACCAAAGCGCTAGAAACCATGAATAGCCAGTTAGAGCTTGCGATTGGCCAAGCAGAGCAAGCAAATCAACTTAAAAGTCGCTTTTTGGCTAATATGAGCCACGAAATTCGTACCCCACTCACGGCAATAATGGGCTTTACCGAACAGCTTTTACATAACGATAAAATCACCAACAACAAACAGCATTTAAGCACTATTTTACGCAACTCTAAGCATTTACTAGAGTTAATAAATAACATTTTAGATTTGTCTAAAATTGAAGCCGAAAAAATTGCTGTAGAGCAAGCCCCACTAAATGTAGTGCGCTTAATTCACGACATTGAGTCAATTATTGAACCGCTGGCACAACAAAAAAAGCTAAAGCTCAGTATTAATTATCAACTCCCGTTACCACACACTATAAACAGCGACGAAACCCGCTTAAAACAAATACTGATCAACATTGCCAGCAATGCAGTTAAGTTTACCGAGCAAGGCCATGTATCTATAACGGTTCATTACCTACCAAGCCAAGAGCTGATGTTTGTAATACAAGATAGCGGAATTGGTATGGTTGAAAGTCAAATTAAGCGCTTATTTACTCCTTTTGAGCAAGCAGACGCTACCACAACCCGTCGCTTTGGCGGCACCGGGCTTGGGCTATGTATTTCAAAAAATTTAGCACAACGTCTTGGCGGTGATATAACCGTTAAAAGTGAATTAGATGTAGGTAGCTGCTTTACTATAACCATAGCCTGTAATTTACAAACGCCATTAGCCGATAACCTGTTTTTAGAGCAATCCAATCAACTCATTCCAGAAAAAGATCCGCTGCTTTCCTTCGCTAGTAATAATTTTGATGCACATATTTTAGTGGCCGAAGATAACCCCGATAATCAATTATTAATAAAGCTGCTGCTGCAAACTTGGGGATTAGAGCCCGACATAGCAAACAATGGCGCTGAAGCGGTAGAAATGGCGCTAGTAAACGACTATCAGTTAATTATTATGGATATGCAAATGCCAGTAATGGGTGGCCTAGAAGCGACTAAAATATTACGCCATGCTGCATACGACGGCCCTATAATCGCACTCACTGCGAATGTAATGAACCATGACGTAGACACATATATTGCTGCAGGATGCGACAAGGCTCTGGCGAAACCTATAGATAAAGATGCCCTAGAAAGCGTATTAGTAAGTTACCTACACCTTGAAAAAGACAATCAAAATAAATGGGACGACATACTCAAAAGTGAAAAATTCCAACAAATAAATGCAAATTACGTCGCTAACCTGCCAACTTATTTAGATGAAATAAAAAGCTTACAATTTTCGGGTAACTTAGTCGCATTACGCGCATTAGCACATAATATAAAAGGCAGTGCTGGGTGTTTTAACTTTGATGATATTTATCACTGTGCTGCGCGTTTAGAAGATCATTTAAAAAGCGATAGCAAAGCCGCGTTAAACGAATTAACAGCTAACTTAATTAACGCTATTGAGCAGGTTATTAGTGAGCAAAGTAAGCCGGTATAAGTTATCGGCTTACTGCAACAATATTCTTTATACAGTTATCACTGCAAACTCTTCACTACAAAATATTATTGAAAGTTTAAGCCCAGTGCCATGCCCATTAAAATAGCGTCTTCAAATCCGTTTTTAGCAGGATTGTCGCTTGGGTAATAGTTTTTACGCACTGACATTTCTATAAAGCCTGCATTTTCGTAGAGCTTTATTGCGGGGGTATTTGATTCGCGTACTTCTAAAAATAAATTTTCAGCATTTTGCTGCTCACCATATTCAATAAACTGGTTCAGTAGCTGTTTTGCAATGCCTTTTCCTTGCTCGCTTGGGGCAACGCAAATATCCATCAAGGTAAAGTCGGGCCCGGCCTTTTCGCCAATATAAAAACCTACCATGGTACCGCCGTTAAACGCTGCTAAATTAAAATAGCGCCCACCAATACATGAGCTCATGGTATTTAACGTCCACGGGTGGCTGTGGCATGCGGTTTCTATAGCCATTAATTGCGGTATAGCGGTTGCGTCTACTGATTTAAAGTTTATCAAGATGGTCACTCATTAAAGCCCATAAAGCACGTTTATCGGCAGTACTGAGCTGTGAATTTGTTAAAACTAACTGATCGCCATGTAATTGCAGTTCCGTGCCTTGTATTACACTATTGATGGTAATGGGGGCTATGGCACGCTTTATATCTGCAAATAACTGGCTTGTGAGCGAAATAGGCTCAGGCGCGACGCTGTCTGCTTTAGTGTCAGTTGCTTTATTATTTATTGGCTGGTTATTAACCGTTTGATAATGCTGATTTAATTCGAGGTTTTCTATACCAAAAACAGCTGCGTAACGTGAATGCATAACGACTCGATGAAATTAGTAAGTAAGGTAATATAAGAAGTAATAAATTCGATGTAAAGAAGAAATGGCAGGGGCGGAGAGATTCGAACTCCCAACCGTCGGTTTTGGAGACCGCTGTTCTACCAATTGGAACTACGCCCCTGCAATACCGACGAATTATAGAGACCTTTGGCCAAAGGTAAAGAAAAAAATCATCTTTTTGGTTTGATTGCCTTTTAAATAAACAAAACGACGAATTAGCAGGCTAATTATTCATTTTTTAATTACTTAGACTCAGGCAAATATTAATAGCCGAGCACTAAATTAATTATTTTTACGTTTTGTGAATAAAAATATAATAGCAATAAAGTGCTGTAGCTTACTTTATCTCACTGTGCTGATACTACTATTTGTTGTGGTTCAATAAAACTAGGCACTAATTTAGATAGTTTGCTAATAACTTACTGATAGCTTGCTGATAGCTTGCTGATAATTTGCTGATAATTTGCTGATAATTATTAGATGGTTTCTAGGCAGCTTTTAGATACTTTTTAAATAGTTTTTACAATTTGAATAACTCAAGCTCCCTGCCTTACTAATTTTAGCATGCTCTTAAATCTTCGCTATTCCCTTTAAACTTGCTCTTGTAGCTAAATTATCACCTTCAAACCATATTGATAAGAACAAAGCGTACTATTCCGCCCCCCTTTGGCTATCGCCTTTTGGCGCATTTTTAGAGCCATGCTGGTGATAATATTACCGGTTACACAAAATAAAATGTAAAGCCGATAGCATTGACACAGAGTCGATTCCTCCTTACCATTGAAATAATAGACCAGTCGTTATAATTTGAGGTGTTTTAGTTATGAGTGAAAAAGTAAAGCCGAAAGACGTTCTAATTGAGACGGCATCACGCTTATTTAGAGTGCGCGGATATTGCGGAGTGGGCCTAAATGACATAATTGAAGAAAGTGGCGTACCTAAGGGCTCCTTGTATTACTACTTTCCAAAAGGCAAAGAGCAGTTGGCGACTGCTGCAATTAACAATACTAAAAGACTTGTTATGGAAGATATTCAAAAAAACTTTGCGGGTGTATCCAATCCAATAGATGCTTTTCAAGCTTATGTTTATGAATTATCCAGAGTGTTTGGACAAGGCGGAACCCCTCTTGGCTCTCCAATTGGCACTATTGCTGGAGAAAAACATTCCACTAGTGAACCTATTCGCTTGGCGTGTGAAGCGACCTTTAAAAGTTGGCAATCTATTTATACTGAAAAGTTTCTTGAAGCAGGCTACACAGAACAACAGTCCACAAGTTTAGCTACTGTTTTTCATGCGCTAACTGAGGGCGGTATTCTCTTAGCTTTAACAATGAAAACGGGCAAGCCGCTTGAAACAATAGCAGAGCAAATTCCCTCATTGCTTATTAAAAAGTAAATTTAAAAAGTAAATAAAGTATCAACCAACACAGGTCAATTTAGTTAATCAGCGAAGAGAGTTTTAATGTCTACAATTGCATATGAACAAGATAAAACAGTTATAAGACCAGTCCCTATTCTAATATCCTTTTTAATTGCCGGATTCATTGGCTTATTTAGCGAAACAGCTTTAAATATGGCACTTGGCAATTTAATGAGTGAATTAGATGTTGTTTCCTCTACCGTGCAGTGGATAACAACAGGTTACTTACTGACTATGGGGATCCTCATTCCCGTTTCTGCACTATTAATACAATGGTTTAGTACACGGCAATTATTCGTTGCTTCGTTACTTTTTTCGATTATTGGAGCGATAGTTTCCGGTATAGCCCCCTCTTTTAGTGTTTTGCTATTAGGTCGTATTATTCAGGCAATCGGAACCGGCTTATTAATTCCCTTAATGTTCCATACAGCCCTCATCATTTTCCCTGTTCATAAAAGAGGCACTATTATGGGATTGATTGGCCTTGTTATGATGACAGCACCGGCTGTTGGACCAGCTACTTCGGGGCTGATTATTGAGCTGTTGAGCTGGAATTGGATTCTTTGGTTACTCATTCCGTTTCTTGTTTTTTCATTAGTATACGGGCTGGCTTATGTGCAGAACGTTTCTGTTTTGAGTAAGCCTAAAATAGATGTGCTGTCAATTTTGTTATCGACTGTCGGGTTTGGTGGCATTGTATATGGCTTTAGTATTGCGGGTGAAAAAGGATGGGGGAACTTACTGGTAATTAGTACCATTATAATTGCGCTAATCTCTCTTATTATATTTTCGTTAAGACAGTTTAAACTCGATAAACCAATGTTAGATTTACGTACTTTAAAATATCCAAAGTATACTTTAGGTTTATTGAGTGTATCTGCCACATTCATGATTATTTTATCAACCATGATTCTTTTGCCTTTATATTTACAAATTGGCCTTGGATTAACTGCGCTTACTGCTGGCCTTGTGCTTATGCCAGGTGGAATAATAAATGGTGCTTTGTCTCCGATCGCGGGGCGTATATTTGATAAGTTTGGCTCTAAGTGGCTACTTACACCTGGCTTTATTATTATGATTATTACGCTATGGAATCTGTCGAATGTAACCACAGAAACCTCTATTGCAATGGTTATCTTTTTGCATTCATCTCTCATGATTGGCGTAACATTAATTATGATGCCTGCGCAAACAAATGGTTTAAATGAGCTCCCCAGAGAACTATATGCTGACGGGACCGCTTTAATAAACACTTTACTGCAAGTATCTGGCTCAATTGGCACCGCCTTGGCGATTACAATCATGTCGGCTTCTCAAAATAGTTTTTTGGAAAACGTGGCCGATCCATCAGCGCCCTCTGCAGTAAGTAGCTCATTAACAGCGGGTGTACAAACAGCGTTTATTTTGGGAATTGTACTTGCGATTAGCGGGTTAATTATGTCGTTCTTTATAAAGTCATCTAAAAATACTTAAAGTAATATTAGCAACAAAAAAGCCCATGAAATCATGGGCTTTTATTTTTATATACTGCTAATACTAGCTAGTAGCTAACGCGCGATTATTCCCACTCAATAGTTGCAGGTGGTTTACCCGAAATATCGTAAACAACACGCGAAATACCATCAATTTCATTAATGATACGGTTTGAAACCACACCTAAAAATTCATATGGTAAATGTGACCAGCGCGCGGTCATAAAGTCGATAGTTTCCACGCAGCGCAGTGATACAACCCAATCGTATTTACGCGCATCACCCATAACCCCTACCGATTTAACCGGTAAAAACACAGTGAACGCTTGGCTTACTTTATGGTAAAGCTCTGCTTTGTGAAGCTCTTCGATGAAAATAGCATCGGCGCGACGCAGTAAATCACAGTATTCTTTTTTAATTTCGCCAAGTACACGGACACCTAAACCTGGTCCAGGGAAAGGATGACGGTAAAGCATGTCGTACGGTAAACCTAGCTCTAGGCCAATTTTACGTACTTCATCTTTAAATAACTCACGTAGCGGCTCAACTAGGCCCATTTTCATGTCTGCTGGTAATCCGCCCACATTGTGGTGCGATTTAATTACGTGTGCTTTACCGGTGGCAGATGCCGCAGATTCAATTACGTCTGGATAAATTGTACCTTGCGCTAACCATTTTGCATTTTTAAGCTTTTTAGCTTGCTCATCAAATACATTAATAAACGTGTGGCCAATGGCTTTACGCTTATCTTCTGGGTCTGACTTACCAGCAAGGTCATTTAAAAATTGCTCTTCGGCTTCAACTTTAACAATGTTTAGGCCAAACTTATTACCAAACATGTCCATAACTTGCTGGCCTTCGTTTAAACGAAGTAAGCCGTTATCAACAAATACACAAGTTAGCTTTTCGCCAATTGCACGGTGAATAAGCATAGCCACAACCGATGAATCAACACCGCCCGAAAGACCTAAAATAACTTCGTCATCGCCAACTGTTTCTTTAATGCGCTCAATGGCATTATCGATAATTTTTGCTGCAGTCCATAATTTTTCACAACCACAAATATCAATAGCAAAACGCTCTAATAAACGCTGCCCTTGATGTGTGTGCGTTACTTCTGGATGAAACTGTACGCCGTAAAAGCGTTTTTCTTCGTTCGACATTGCCGCATGCGGACACGTAGATGTTTTAGCTGTGGTTTTAAAGCTTTGTGGAATATCCATTACTTTATCGCCATGGCTCATCCATACATCTAGTACGCCATTGCCGCCGTCGGTAATATGATCTTCTATCGCATCAAACAACGCACAATTACCCACTTTTTCTACTTGGGCGTAACCAAACTCTTTTTTATCAGAGCTGTGTACACTGCCGCCAAGCTGAGCTGCCATAGTTTGCATGCCGTAGCAAATACCTAGTACTGGCACACCAGCATTAAATACATATTCAGGAGCGCGTGGGCTGTTTTCAAGTGTTGTCGACTCTGGGCCACCAGAGAGAATAATACCTTGTGGGTTGAACTCGCGAATTTGCTCTTCGGTCACATCCCATGCCCACAGTTCACAGTAAACACCAATTTCGCGCACACGACGGGCAATTAATTGAGTGTATTGTGAACCAAAGTCTAAAATGAGAATTCGTGAATCGTGAATGTCTTTGCTCATGGAGTATCTCGTAAAGTCAGATGCTAAATAATGCTACTGATATAGTGAGTAGCTATTTAAAAAGGCTAGTAAAACTAGCCCATAAATTGATGTAATTACGGCTGATTAGCCTAAACGGTAGTTAGGTGCTTCTTTAGTGATTTGCACGTCATGTACATGCGACTCACCCATACCAGCTGAAGTAACACGTACAAACTGTGGTTTGGTGTTTAGCTCTTCAATAGTGGCACAACCGGTTAAGCCCATTGCGCTGCGCAGGCCGCCCACTTGCTGATGGATAATAGTTGCAATAGGACCTTTGTACGCTACGCGACCTTCAATACCTTCTGGTACTAACTTGTCGGCTTCGTTTGACTTTTGGAAGTAACGATCTGATGAACCTTCTTTTTGATCCATCGCGCCTAACGAGCCCATACCACGGTATGATTTGTAGTAACGGCCTTGGTAAAGCTCTACTTCGCCAGGTGCTTCTTCAGTACCAGCAAGCAAAGAGCCCACCATTACACACGATGCACCAGCAACAAGTGCTTTTACAATATCGCCAGAAAAACGAATTCCGCCATCGGCAATTACCGGAATATCACGGCCTTTTAAGCCATCAACAGCATCTGAAATAGCCGTAATTTGTGGCACACCACAACCCGTAACAATACGCGTAGTACAAATAGAACCTGGGCCTATTCCTACTTTAACCGCATCGGCTCCAGCGTCTGCAAGCGCAACAGCGCCTTCTGCTGTTGCTACGTTACCAGCAATAATTTGTAAGTCTGGGTATTCTTTGCGGGTTTTCGCAACGCGGTCAATAACACCTTGAGAATGGCCGTGCGAAGTATCGATAAGTAATACGTCAATACCTGCTTCTACTAATGCAGCAATACGCTCATCAGTACCTGCGCCAACACTCACAGCAGCACCTACACGCAAACGACCTTGGTCGTCTTTACAGGCATCTGGTTTTTCTTGTGCTTTTTGGTAATCTTTTACGGTGATCATGCCCTTTAGTTTAAACGCATCATCAACCACAAGAATTTTTTCAATGCGGTGTTCGTGCATTAAGCCTAAAATCTCTTCGCGCGCAGCACCTTCGTTTACAGTAACTAGCTTGTCTTTTTTAGTCATAACAGTAGAAACAGGCTGTTCAAGCTTAGTTTCAAAGCGCATATCACGCCCTGTTACAATACCAACAAGATTGTTATCGCTATCGGTTACTGGAAAGCCCGAAAAACCTTTTTCTTGCGACAGCTCAAGTGCATCTGCAATGGTTAAGTCGGCAGTTACTGTAATAGGATAAGTAACAATACCCGCTTCATAGGTTTTAACTTTACGAACGTTTTTCGCTTGTTCTGCAATAGTCATGTTTTTATGAATAAAACCAAGACCACCTTCTTGCGCAAGGGCAATAGCTAAACGAGCTTCGGTAACAGTATCCATAGATGCTGAAACAAGCGGCAAGTTAAGTTTGATTCCACGCGTTAAGCGAGTTGAAATATTTGCCGTATGTGGCAAAACAGTAGAATGACCAGGTACTAAAAGTACGTCATCAAAGGTAAGAGCTTCTTTAGCGATTCTAAGCATTTTGGCAACTTCTCACATGGTGGATCTAAGATAAGGAATTGCGGCCAAATTTTAACAGCGTTGCTGGCACTAGTAAATCATATTTTGTAAATATTTATGATAAACTAGGGTTATAAATAGTTTTTGGTAGTTTTTTATGTTTTCGAAGCCTTTGCAAACGATTTACACCGTGTCACGCCTTAATAGAGAAATACGCGCCCTACTCGAGCAAGGCTTTGCCTCGCTGGTACTAACTGGCGAAATTTCGAACTTTATTACTCCGGCGTCTGGGCATTGGTATTTTTCGTTAAAAGACGATAAAGCACAAATAAAAGCAGCCATGTGGCGCGGCAATAATCGTAACCAAAGTTACCGACCCATTAACGGTGCGCAGGTAACGGTAAAAGCGCGCGTTTCACTTTATGAACCACGCGGCGACTATCAACTTATTGTTGAGCATATGGAACCTGCTGGCGAAGGACAACTTAAGCAAGAGTTTGACGCCCTAAAAATGCGTTTAGCCGCTGAGGGGCTATTTAGCTCGGTTTATAAAAAACCTCTACCGCAAAACATTAACCGTATCGGGGTAATAACCTCTGCAACTGGCGCGGCCATAAAAGATATTTTAACCGTACTAAAACGCCGCGCACCGCAGTTAGAAGTTATTATTTACCCTGCTATGGTGCAAGGTAAAGACGCACATCTGCAGTTAATTAAACAAATAGAGTTGGCTAATATTCGCAGCGAAGTAGACGTGCTTATTTTAGGGCGTGGTGGCGGCTCTTTAGAAGATTTATGGTGTTTTAACCATGAGCAACTTGCACGCGCTATATTTAATAGCCAACTGCCTATTGTGAGCGCGGTAGGCCACGAAATCGACACCACTATTAGCGACTATGTAGCCGACGTACGTGCAGCTACGCCTTCTGCGGCGGCAGAGCTGGTAAGCCCTAATACGCAAGAGTTACATAATAAAGTAACTCAGCTAGTTAACCGTCTTGCTAATGCGTTTAAACACGATATGAGCGAAAAGCGCGCTCAAGCATTACAACTACAGCACAGGTTAAATTTATGCCATCCACGTAATCAGTTAAATCAAAAAGCGCAGCGCTTGGATGAGCTAAGCATTGCACTACAACAAGCTATGCGTAATAGTTTATATCAACAAGAGCGCACCCTTAATAATTTAACGCCTAGATTAATGCGCCAATCACCCGACAAAAAGCTCACTCAAGCAAGTCACCAACTCGCACAATTACAAACTCGGCTTAACCAAGCAATACAGCAGCAATTACAGCAAGCTAATAACAGCTTAGCACTGCAGGCAAGTCGCCTAGATTCAGTAAGTCCACTTAATGTATTAGCGCGAGGCTATAGTATTACAAAAACAGATAAGCAAAAGGTGGTTAAATCGGTAGCGGATGTAAAAGTCGGAGATACTTTAATTACTGAACTGGTTGACGGCACGCTACACTCGCAAGTACTAAGTTAGCAGCGTCTTACTCTTTAGTACTCACTATAAAGTCTATCTGTTCATCGGTTGAATTTGACGAAGTGAGCTTAAATTGCTGCCACCATGGCATTAGCGCTAATTTATCGTTCAGCTCGCGCCACTGCACATGCCCTTGCTGATTAGTTTTATCGGCAACTAGGCTAAACTTACAAAGTGTTTGTTTGCACTCTAAACTAGTTAGTTGCGCGGTATTACTTAAATCGCTGGTAATTAAAAAATCAGTTAGCGCGGTTTCTACTTCGTAGCTCCACTGGCTATTTTCATCCTCAGCTATAAACTTCTCTTCTAACTGCTTAGCAAAATCAAGCTGATCTAGTTGCGCTAATTTTAACGCTTGTTCAACGCGTTTAAGTTGTTTGGTTTTAAGCTCAAGCTCATTGGTAAGCGTGGCAATTTTATGCGTATATGGTGCAATACTCTCAGCCTGAAAGTTACCATCGGCAGGGTTAACATGCTCGTCAGTACTATTGAGTGACTCATCGTTAGCTTGCTTTATAACAATACTTTTATAAGGAAACGGCTGGCTTTGTTGCGCTTGAATAGGCATAGAATGTAAAAACAAAAAGTAACCACTGGTTAATCCTACGCCTAAAATAAAACAGCACAGGCCAAGTAAGTTACTTTTGTTTAGCATTTTAAATTGCTCATTACTTTATAGCATAGAGCTAGTATGCGATTCATTTTCAGGCTCAGGTTTAGCTAAAAAGTTTTGGTTCATACTTTTTGCAGGGCATTCGCAATCTGGGCGACCAATAATTTTTGCCGGTACACCTACCGCTGTAGTGTGTGGCGGTACATTACTTAGCACAACAGAGCCTGCGCCAATACGCGCGCCCGCGCCCACTTCAATATTGCCTAATATTTTAGCCCCAGCACCAATAAGTACCCCGGCTCTAATTTTAGGGTGACGATCGCCTTGCTCATTGCCCGTGCCACCTAAAGTAACCGACTGCAGTATTGATACGTTATCTTCAATTACCGCCGTTTCACCAATAACAATACCGGTTGCATGGTCAAACATTATTCCTTTACCCACTTTACAAGCAGGATGAATATCAACGCCAAATACTTCTGAGCTACGGCTTTGAATAAAGCGCGCCAACTCTTTACGGTTTTGCGTCCACAAACAATTAGCTAAACGATGCGCCTGAATAGCATGGAAACCTTTTAAATTTAATATTACCGTAAGGTAAGTTTCGGCTGCAGGGTCACGATCTTTTACCGCTTTAATATCGTGAGCAACGTGCGTTAGCATACGCTCACACCTTACAAACGACTGATCAAATAGCTCACGAATAGTAAATGCCGACACCACCGCATCTGCCAATTTATTAGCAACAATAAAACTCAGCGCCGCCCCTAAACATTCATGGTTCAAAATACACGAATAAACATGGCTCGCTAAAAGAGGTTCGCGTTTTACTACTTCATTTGCTTCGCTGCGAAGCTGTTGCCAAATTTCATGTCGCATATTACTGCCTTTGTTGATCAAAAAGAGCCTTTTGCTAAGTTTAACGGATTTAGTCACTAAGGTGTTAATCCCTTAGTTATTTGTTGTGGTTATTAGATATAACTATTTTTATAAAACAAAAATGCCCCAACTATTTAAAACAGTTGGAGCATTTAGTTTTTTTAAGTTTAAACTTACTTAAATACTTTATCTACTGCTATTACTGCAATATTTTTTGCCGGAATAGCTAATTTGTAATCGGCAATCACTTTATCCTCTGCAACAAGCTCTGCTGGTTTATCGGTATTATAAACCATTGGCGATGTTTGCTCAGGCGCTAAACGCTTTTGCATATCAGCGCCGTCACCGGTAATAAATACATAATGGATATTATCGGTTTGTAGATTATCTTTAATAACGCGGTTTACATCCTTTACTGTTAGCGTTTTAAGTTTGTTAGTTACGTAACTTACAAAGCTGTCGGTATTGTAAAACTCGCTATCAAGTGCATAACCTAGTTGGCGATTTTGGCTTGCCACCATTTGCGGCACAAAGTTAATTAAAAAGTTACGCGTGGCTTCAAAGTCGTCTTCACTCATGCCATTTTTAATTAGCTTATCAAGCTCAAACAAGGCGGTACGAGTCGCAAAATGCGCATCGTTATTAGAGCGAAGTGGGCGTAACCACACTTGAAATATTTGCTCAGAGCGCCCTAGGTTTGCATCAGGCTTAGTTTGAAACATACCACGCGGAAAGTATTCAATGTACGCGTAATCGCCATAGTTCATGCCACGGGTTTCACGAATACGCTCATATAAAAAGCTGTTAGAACTACGGTGCTCACCAAAGTAAGAACGCACTAACCACAGTGCAGTCCAGTCCTCACTACTTCTTATTGTATCAATTGGAAAACCAAACGATACCGCTGTCGACTGCGCACTCTTTTCAACAATAGTAGCATGATGGCCTTTAAGCTCAGGCGCATCAGGAATACTTAAACGGCTTTGCTCGCCTTTAGGCAGGCCTGCTAAATCAGCTAGCATAGTGGCTTTTAGTTTTTCCGGTACTGCACCAATTAAGCCAAGTGTTAGCTTAGATTGCGTAAGCTCTGTGTTATAAAACGTTTTAACATCATCAAGCGTAAGTGCTTCTAAATCTGAAATATCACCATAGTTGTAGCTTTCATAAGGATGGCCTTTGTAAAGCGCGCTGTAGAGTACTTCTTTACCTAGTTCTTCATCGTTAGATGCTTTTAAGCCCGATTTAATACCGTCAATTAGCTCTTTTTTAAGGCGCTTAAAGTCATCTTCTCTAAAACCGGGATTAAGTAACTGATCGCTCACTAATGCATACCACTTAGCAGCGTTATCTTTATGAATACGCCCTTGAAACGACAGCATTTCTTTATCTATTTGATAACCAAAGCTACCTGCCAGCGGATAAAGTGCTTGTTTAATATCTTTATAGCTTGTTGATTGTGAGCCACCTTGCGCCAGCATAGCTGCAGTTAATGCGCCAAGGCCTTTTTTACCTTGCGGGTCAGCAGCAGCCCCGGTATTGAATAAAAAGTTAACGTCGATTAATGGCGAGCTGTTAGTTTTATCTAGTACTTTAAATGCAGCAGCCTGAGGTGCTTGCTCCAGTTTTGCAACCAGTGCGTTTAAATCAACCTCTTGCTCAAAATTTGGCGCTTTATCAAGTGCCGACATAGTCACGGTAGTGCGTGCATTATCAACAAAATACTTGTTAGCAATTGCTTTAATATCTTCAGCTGTTATTTCATCTGAGGTTTTATATAGCTGGTTTATTACCCTAGGGTCACGCTCAAAATGCATATAGCTTGCAAGGGTTGCAGCAATTGCTTGCGACGAATCTAAACCATTTATAAAGCTGTATTTAAGGTTAGATTTTAAGTCGCTGAGTTTTTGGCTATCTACTAACTCAGTACGCGCTTGGGCGTAGGTACGATTGATTGCATCGCGTACTTTGGCTAAATCGTCTGCTTTTTCTACTTTTACAAATACATGCAGTAAACCCGGATCTTTGGTTTCTGGATTATAGCTAAACATTTGGCTGGCAATTTGTTTATCTACCACTAGCTCTTGGTATAAATCTGAGTTGTTTGAAAAATAAAGCTGCGAGAGTAAATCAAGCGCAGCTCTGTCTTTTTTAGCCGGCTCCCACGCAGTGCCTTTATACGATACTAATAACCAATGCCCTGGTAAGCCTGGGTTTTGTTGATGACTATATTTTGGCGCTTGCTGTGTTGGCTCTGCTTTAATGTCGGCAACATAGTCACCCTTTTTCCACGCACCCCAGTGTTTTTTAACCATAGCCATAGTGGCTTTTGGGTCTACATCACCCACAATTACAAGTGATACATATTCGGGCTTATAAAATTTGGCAAAAAATTCTTTACCATAAGCCATTTGATCAGGCATGGCTTCTATGTCTTTAAAAAAGCCCATAGTGGTGTGTTTATAAGTGTGTTGCTCAAAGGCCTCTTCGCGTACTGCGCTAAGTAATTTACGCACTGGGCTGGCATTATTTTTTAAGTACTCGCCTTTTACCGTTTGCGCTTCGGTTCTAAATTGCTCTTCGGTATAGGTTAAATTTTGAAAAATATCAGCTTCAAGTTCAAGTACTTTATCAAGATGCTGCTTTGAAAAGTTTAAATGATAGTTAGTGTAATCGTTGGTGGTGTAAGCGCGGTTATCAACGCCAGAATTTTTTAAAATACTTGAATACACAGCCTCAGGAAATTTTTCAGAGCCTTTAAACATCATGTGTTCAAAAAAATGCGCAAAGCCCGTTTTACCCGCTTGCGTTTCATTACGTGATCCTACCGATACAGGAATTTGCAACGAGACTACATCAGGGTAATCGGTTTTAACCACCATAACGCGCAAGCCATTTTCAAGCTCTTCTAGTAAGTAGTCTTGTGAAAAAACGCCCTCGCCCGTAGTGTTTGTTTGTTGTTGTGTTACTGCTTGGCTCGTTTGATTTTGTTCAATAGCGCAACCCGACAGTGCCAGCGATACCGCTAAACTGGTTGCTAAAAATTTAAATTTCATTGTTTTTCCTTTTATAGCAATCAATTTTAATCGCTAAACGTTGAGCTAGTTTAATAAAAAGTACCATCTGATTATGCCGCAAAGCCGCCAATAATAAGAGCCTAAAGCGTTGTTATTATGTAAACAACTGTATCAAATTTACTAATTGGTAACGAGCTTGTATGAATAAACCTCACTACGATTGAAAAACTTTCATTAAATAAAGCTATCTAGCCATCTAAATGGCTGCTATATTAATTCCATCGTAACAAACTAAGCTGGAATGAGGATTATGGCTTTATCACTTCAAGAGAAAATAGAAGATAGCAATCAAGGCGTATACCTTATTGGTACTACGCCGCCAAAAATTGGTACCGATAAAGCGCAACTAAAAACCATTGCAGAAAAGCTATTGGGTCGCCTACACGAAATTGAATACGACGGCGTAATAATTTACGACATTCAAGACGAAAGCAGCCGTACTAATCAAGCGCGTCCGTTTCCATTTAGGCAAACTGTCGATCCACGTGAATACAGCAACCTATTACGTGGCTTATCGCACCTTGATGTAATTACCTATAAAAGTGTGGCGCAACGCAGTGCGAACGAGTTTAAAGATTGGCTAAGTGAAACTAAAAACGACTACGATTTAAAAAATATTGTTTTAGTAGGTAGCCCATCATCGATAGGCGATATAAAACTAAGCCTACCAGATGCGTATAAAACGCTGGCAGAGCAATCTGATGACTTCTTTTTAGGCGGCGTTACTATTGCAGAGCGTCATTCTAATAAACGTAATGAACACGAGCGCCTAATAGAAAAAACCGCTCAAGGCTGTAAGTTCTTTATTTCGCAAGCGGTTTACGACGCACAAGCAACAATAGAGTTAATAACTAGCTATGCACGTAGTTGTAAAGCACAAGGGCTTGAGCCTAAGCGCCTTATTTTAACTTTTACTCCGTGCGGCGGCGAAAAAACCTTAGAGTTTATGCAATGGTTGGGGATCTCAGTGCCAGAGGCCACTAAATGGCGCATGCTTGATGCGAACAATACGCTGAGTGAATCGGTACGTATTTGCCGCGAAAATCTCGATTTAATACTTAAAAGCTGTGCGCATTTAAACGTGCCGCTGGGCTTAAATATAGAAAGCTTAACTAACCGTAAAGAAGAAATTGACGCATCAATTAACTTATACCGCTTATTAAAAGCCACCATGGAATTAAATCTAGCTGAAAAGTTAATAGCTTAAGGGCTAAGCATTTAATACAAAACCAGATTAATTAGTTACACTCTTTGGCAAGCCTTATAGCTTGCCTTTTTTTATTTTAAATTTGAGAAGTAACGTATTTAGTTAAAGGTAAGGGGAAATTAGCAGTTATGTACTAAATGCATTTTGCGCTTTATTATCAATATTAACTATGTTTACTTTTGTTGCTGGCCGCTTTTGTTACTAACCTTTTGCCCTGAATAGCTTTTTAACGCAGCTCCCATAGCAGCGCACATAACACCAAAAATAACTCCTTCGTTAGATATAAACCTAAAGCTGATAAAAATATCTAATAAACTTATTATTGCCAGCGATAAAACTAAACCTATGCCTGAATACAGCAACCATGTTTTAGTAACTTTGTTCATAAATTAATTCCTTTTAAATGCTAAATTTAGCCTAATACAACCCCGCGGCTATTTTTCGGGGTCGTATTATTTCACTGACAATTGAAAGTCAAAACTAAAAAACTGTTATTTACGTCTTCTACTTGGCTCTCTTTGTCCTGTAATGCGTTTTTTATCGCGGTCTTTTCGTGATTTATTGGTGTTTTTGCGGTTATCTTTTGGCTTTTTGTTTGGATCTGGCTCGTAGCCTGCTAGCCACTGTGGCGTTAAGCGGGTATCTAACAGTACTTCTATTTCTTCAAGTAACCATTGCTCGTCAATACTTACTAGCGACATTGCAAGCCCTTGCTCACCAGCGCGACCTGTACGGCCAATGCGATGTACGTAGTCTTCGGCTATGTATGGCAGTTCAAAGTTAATTACAAATCTAAGTGTTGGAATATCTAAGCCACGTGCGGCTACATCGGTAGCAACTAATACACGGGTAATGCCTTCTTTAAAGTTTTGTAGTGCACGGTCGCGTGCGCCTTGTGATTTATCACCATGGATTGACTCGGTTTTTAAACCGTCTTTACACATTTCTTTAGCCAGTTGGTCGGCCATTTGTTTGGTGCGGGTAAAAATAAGCACTTGGCGCCAATTTTTCATGCCGATCATGTGCGATACCAGCTCGCGCTTGCGATCCTCGTCTACTGAGTAAATTACTTGCTCAACCTCAACTGCTGCTGAGTTGCGTTTATCAACTTCAACTAATTCTGGGTTTTTAAGTAGTTTTTTACTAAGCGCAAATACGCTGTCATCAAAAGTCGCCGAAAATAACAAAGTTTGGCGATCGCCTGGAATATGGCGCAATATACGTTTAATTTCGTCAATAAACCCCATATCAAGCATACGATCGGCTTCATCAAACACCAGTGAGTCAACACTTGAAAGCACCACACTGCCTTTAACAATATGATCGAGTAAGCGCCCCGGGGTGGCTACTATTACTTGCGCATCTTTTAGGGCTTTTATTTGTGGGCCTATGCTTGCGCCGCCATACGCTAATGCCCCTTTAATATTGGTGCCTTGGGCATATTTTTCAAAGCTGGCAAATACTTGCTGAGCAAGTTCGCGAGTTGGCGTTAAAATTACCACGCGAGCAACACCTGGCTCATCTTTTTTAGGGGTGTTTAAAAGTTTGTGTAGCAGTGGTAGTACAAACGCTGCGGTTTTACCTGTGCCAGTTTGTGCACTGCCCATTACATCACTGCCCGCTAAAATAGGCGGGATGGTTTTAATCTGAATTGCGGTAGGTTGAGTGTAATTATTTTGCTCAATCGCAGTTAATAACAACGGGTCGAGATTAAGTGATGAGAACGTAGTGGCAGACATAGGCTTAGCTTTAAAATGACAAAGAGCGCTATTGTACTCATATTCACTCATGCCGTAAATTAGAGTGCTTGAGAAAACTATTTAATCGTATTTATCTGCTTTTATTTGTGCCAATAAAAAAGGCGCTAAATAGCACCTTTTAAAATTCATCTCGTTTTTAAGCTGGTTTTAAATTTGCTTTGCGCTCGTTGTAAAAAGCAATCAAATCATCAACCGTAGCTTGGCAGTACTCGCGAATACCCGATACCACCATGTGCTTTTCACCAAAACCCACTTTTTTACCGTTTTCTAGCAAATTAAAGCGCAAAGTAATTTTGCCGCGTTTACCTGTGTATTCAAAACTAGGCTCTGCAAATTCAAGTGTCGGTGCACTAATTTCAACAGTATCAAGATTTATAATCATCGATTCGTAAATAATCATCGGGCGTGCAGGGTTAATCATTACCTCTTGCTTACCCATGAGCGGAATAATCACGTGCGGAAACGCTGCGCCTGAAAACTCAACATAATTTTTAATCAAGCTATTAGTAAGTGCTGGGCATTTGCTGGTTTTACCTTCGCGTTTTACCTTTAAAATTACTTTATCGCCGTTTGTTACATCAAATTCATCGGCCTCTGCAGGGAAGCTAAGTTTGGTATTTTCGTCAACCATACCCGCAAAAGTAAACTCCATGCGTTCACTAATACCGTAACGATCTAATACTAATGAAAAAAGTAAGTCTCCTGGAGCACAAAATTTCTTCGCATCTTTATCGTGAAGTGGGTTGTAATCATCAGCAATACACTTGGCGAAACGACAGCCTTGCTCACGAGAGATCGAAACATAATCAGCATGTTGCTGATAAAAAGGACTTAACATAGGGTGTTCACTACTTAAACGGCTTATAACCTGGCTATACTAACAGAAAAAATAAAATGAGAGGTCGAATCTGTTAGATTAGTTACTAAATAAAACAGAGTAATAAAAAAATAATGACTTTTTATTTATTAGCATTATCGATTATATGTGTTTTTCCGTACTGTAAAGTATCAATAATACGGCAACCACTTTGGCACTACTTAATGGCTTTAAGTGTTATATGTGCGTATTTTGAGGGTTATATAAATTTATATGGACTGTTCAGTACTGGGCTTTACGTTGCTTTATATCACTTTGTGCTATATACAAAGCAAACAATAATACGCGCTATTTTAAGCACTGTTTTTATAGTTTCCTCATTGGCATTAGCGCTTCATTGGGTGCCTGGTTTTAACAACCTTCCTATTGCTATAAACGAGCATATTACCAGCGATGCAATTGCTTTTACCCTTTATGCTAATTTTGATAAAGCTATGGCTGGCCTCTTTCTTTGTGCTTACTTTTATTCAAATATAAAGCCTTTAAAAGCAGAGTCTAAAAAGACGACTTCATTAATTAACCCCCCTATTTTAATAATTATTACTACCATTTTAGCCGCACTTACTGCAGCTTTAATGCTTGGGCTGGTAAGCTTTAACCCTAAGGTTCCTGACTTCTGGTTAGCATTTATTGCTATAAACCTTTTATTTACCTGTGTTGCTGAGGAAGCTTTATTTAGAGGCTTATTACAAACCAAGCTTAGCCAAATTATTACGCCTACCCGCTTGGCAATATTTGCGCCTGTAATTACTGCAGGTATTTTTGCTTTGGCACATTTTGCTGGGGGAGTTAGCTATGTATTAGTTTCATTTATTGCAGGTTTGGGATACGGCTATGTTTTTTATAAAACGCAGCGTTTAGAGTGGGCTATTTTATGCCATTGGTTAGTAAATATTTGTCATTTCTTTTTGTTTACTTATCCTATGCTAAGTAAAACCGAGTGCATATAAAGTCATTTACAAATACTAACAATTTACTCAGTAGTAAACATTGCCCACATCTGATTTTGTTAGTAATTTACTACTTCAAACAATAAATTAAAGGACTAATTAATATGCTACGTTTTATGGCAATAATAACTGCACTGGCTACTTTAAGTGGTTGCTCAAACATGACTTTTCATACTGATATAAACAACGACGTTTTATCTCAAGAAATTGGTACCTACGTTAATAAAAGAGATTTGCAGCAGTTTTACAGCGACCAAGAAGCACACGAAAGTGGCGCTACACTTTTAGGCCGAATAGCAGGTGAAAGCTGTGATGGCGATGGTATGGGTAACAATAATGTAAGCTATAACCGTTCTAAATCAAATGCTATTGATTTACTTAAAGCTGATGCCATGCGCAGAGGCGCAAATGCTTTTACTATTAACTCTTGTAGCGAAACCTCTGTATCGTATTGCGACCTATCTGTTTTATGTACCGGACAGGCCTACGACTATTAATAAATCATATATTAAGTGCAAAGCTCAGTAGCACACGCTTTCCAGACTCGATTTTAGATACGCTGTGTTCGTACTTATCGGGCCTAAATAAATACACCCTATTAAACCAGTTAATAATACATTTAGCGCATTTAAACACCCCACCGCTTTTAGGTTTTACTAATACAAAGTTGAGTTTGTAATAGCGCCCTTGCTGCACCGGATCAATATGGTTCATAACGCTGTGGTTTGTAGGGTAAGTAACTAAATTTATAGAAAATACACGACTACTAAAAATGGCTTTGTTTTTAACGGTTGCAATCATACTGCCTCCTATGAGTTTATATGCCGCATTGTAGCATTTAGTAAATTATGAATGCTTAGACTAAACAATATCAAAATACGATGTCATATAACTAAACAACCTGAAACAAAAAAGCCGAACTTATTTACTAAGCTCGGCTTTTAAAAATGCATTATTTAGCAATTATGCACTTGGGTATTCGCGGTAGGCACGTTCGATATTTTTAGCCTGCTTTTTAGAAATACCTAAATGCGCCAATGCTACACGTAAACGAGCACGCGATAGGTCAGAGCCTAATATTTCCATAGCATCAAGCACAGAGGTAGATGACGTTTTACCCGTAATTGCCACAAAAATCGGCTCTAAAAAGTCTTTAATTTTAAGCTCGTGGAACGTTGCTACTTCTTTTGCAATGGCAAAAATAGCTGATTTATCAAAGCTACGTAGGCCTTCTAGCTGCCATACAAAAAATTGTAGTGCTTGGCGAATTACGTCTTCATCGGCTTTGCCCGCTGTTAATAGCGCAGGATCATAAGTAGGTATACCGCCTACAAAGTGCCCTGCTAAGTCAACTAAGTCCGACAATGTGTTAATACGTGCTTTGGCTTCTGGTAATACTTTAGCTAGCATTTCGCCATTAAACTTCCAATCAACAAAGCGCTGAATTAACTGCTCGTCAGTTAGGTTTTCGCGGATCCACATGCCGTTTAACCAGCTAAGTTTATCTACGTCGAATACTGGGCCACCTAGTGACACGCGCTTCATATCGAAGTTTTCAATCATTTCGTTAAGAGTGAATTTTTCACGCTCATCTGGCATTGACCAACCCATGCGGCCTAAATAGTTAAGCACGGCTTCTGGCAGGTAACCCATTTCTTTATAGTAGTTAATAGAGGTTGGGTTTTTACGCTTAGACAGTTTTGACTTATCTGGGTTACGCAGTAGCGGTAAATGCCCAAGTACTGGCGCTTCCCAACCAAAATCTTCGTAAAGTTTTAATAGTTTAGGCGCTGAGTTAATCCACTCTTCGCCACGGAAAATATGGCTAATTTGCATATGGTGATCGTCAACTACGTTCGCTAAAAAGTAAGTTGGGAAGCCATCAGCTTTTAATAGCACTTGCATATCGACGTTTTCCCACGGGATCTCAATTTCGTCGCGTAGGTAGTCGTTAAATTTAAAAGTGCCTTCGCTAGGGATTTTCATACGTATAACGTAAGGTTTACCCGCTGCTAGGTTTGCTTTAATTTCGTCGTCTGTGTGGTTTAAGCCACGGCCGTCGTATTTAGGGCGTAGACCTTCTGCCATTTGCTCTTCGCGCATTTTATCCAGCTCTTCGCTTGTTGCAAAACAGTAAAATGCTTTGCCGTCGTCAACGAGTTGGTGTGCGTATTTTTTGTATAAATCGCTACGCTCAGACTGGCGGTACGGGCCAAACTCACCGCCCACATCTGGGCCATGATCCCACTCGAGTCCTAACCAACGCAAACTATCCATAATTGCTTGCTCTGACTCGGCAGTGCTACGTACTTGGTCGGTATCTTCAATGCGAAGTACAAATTCACCACCTTGCTGTTTAGCAAAACAGTAATTAAATAAGGCGATATAAGCGGTGCCAAGATGCGGGTCGCCAGTTGGCGACGGGGCAACACGGGTGCGAATTGTCATGGTAATGTCTCTTTTAATAAGTGAGATGGTAAAGTTATTTATGCTGCTACTTTGTTTATATAAGCAATAATATCGTTTGATTCGTATAGCCAAGTTACTTGGCCATTTTGCTCGATGCGCAGACAAGGCACTTTAACTTTTCCGCCTTGTTCTAGCAGTTCTTGACGATATTGCTCATTACTTTTTGCATCACGCGTTTCTATTTTAAGGCCTTCGCGCTTAATAGCACGGCGCACTTTTACACAAAACGGGCATGCTTTAAATTGATAAAGCTTAAATTGTGCGGTTTGCTGATCAAGCTGCTGTTGCACTTCTGGAGCACGTTTTTTACTACGTGGCGTAAATACAAAATTAAAGAATAAAATTATACTTCCTAATAACCAACGAACTAATTTCATTAACTGCACTCTATTTACAACAAATTTAAGGTGCCAGATTTTAACACAAAAATAGCAGCAAAAAAGCTCAAATATACTCAGCCAGTATATTTGAGCTTTGTAAGCTCAACCTCGGGTCAGGTTAATTATTTAGCTACTAAAATGGGAGCTTATTTATTCAGCTATACTGCTTTTTATTACAGTAAAATTAAGTCATCGCGATGCAGTACTTCTGCCCCGCCATCGTAATCAAGTAATTCACCTATTTGCTTAGAGTGCGCGCCTTTAATTTTATTAACTTCGCTGCTGCTAAAGCGGGTTAACCCACGAGCAATAAGTTGTTTGTCGCTATTTATTACACTTATTAGATCGCCGCGCTCAAATGCCCCCAACGCATTGGTCACGCCTTTAGCAAGTAAGCTTGCACCTTTAGTTTGCAGCGCGGTTATTGCACCGGCATCAATAACAATTTGCCCGCTACTTTTAGGTCCAGCGAGTAACCACTTTTTACGCCCTTCTTTTGGCGCAGTGAGCTTTAAAAAACGTGTGCCGGGCAGTTGCTCGCTCATACATTTTAAAATGACATTTTTACCCGCACCTTTGGCAATTATAACCTCAACCCCAGCACGCCTTGCAATGTCGGCTGCTTGTAGTTTGGTTGCCATACCGCCGGTGCCCAAGTTTGTGCCACTACCACCAGCAAGCTGGCGCAATTCGTCGTTAATATCACTCACTTCACCAATTAATGTGGCATCGGCATTAGTGCGCGGATCGCTGGTAAATAATCCTTCTTGATCGGTAAGCAATAACAGCTTATTGGCATTAGCTAAAATAGCCACCAACGCTGATAAATTATCGTTATCGCCTACTTTTATTTCACTAGTAGCAACCGCATCATTTTCGTTAATGATGGGCACTACGTCGTAGTTTAATAATGCATTTAGTGTATCGCGGGCATTTAAATAGCGCTCTCGGTCGTTAACATCGGCGCGGGTTAACAGCATTTGCCCTACGTTTACACCATACAAAGCAAACAAGCTTTGCCAAATATGAATGAGCTGGCCTTGACCAACTGCTGCTAGCATTTGCTTATCTATTACGCTGCGGCCACAGGGCTTTAGTAATTGTTCTCGTCCGGCCGCCACGGCTCCGCTCGAAACTAAAATAACGTGATGCCCTTGCTTTTTAAGCTCACAACATTGGCGCACTAGTTCAACCATATGCGCTTTATCTAGCTTATCGGTGCCGCCAGTCAGTACGCTTGTACCTAGCTTTACAACGATTACCTGATCCCTTTGCATTTATTTTTACTACTGAATAATTAAAGATGAATTTATTTATACCAGCTGGGTATTTTTCAACAAGTAAAATATATTCATGCTAGGATCTGATTTTATTCAATTGTGTAAATTACCTGCTATGCCTGCCAGTTTATGTTTAATTATTGCCACCTTTTTATGGGGTAGTTCCTTTATTGCACTTAAGTATGCCATTGCTATTTACGACCCCGCTTTGGTGATATTTTTACGCATGCTAACCACATTATTTTTATCGCTGTGCTTATGGCGCTATGTAATACGCTTTGAATACAGAGTTGGTGACTGGAAGTATTTAATTGCTATGTCGCTGGCTGAGCCTTGCTTGTACTTTTTATTTGAAGGCCATGCAATGGAATATACCTCGGCATCGCAGGCGGGGGTAATTGTGTCGTGCTTGCCTATTATTATTGCTGTACTGGCTTTTTTTATGCTTAAAGAATACATCAGTAAATCTATTATTATTGGCTTTACTTTTTGTATTGGTGGCAGCATTTTGCTCACTGTGCTTTCACCAAACTCCGATCAAGCGCCTAACCCATTATTAGGTAATTTTTTAGAACTTATGGCCATGGTATGTGCGGCGTTTTATACCGTTTGCATTAAACACTTAGCGAGTCGTTATTCACCGTTAACGCTTATAGCGCTGCAAGGCATTAGTGGCAGTTTATTTTTTGCACCGTTTTTGCTTTTTATCGACCTACCAAGCGAAAATCAACACAATATAACCGCTTTATTAAGTATTTTATATTTAGGCTCGTTTGTTACTTTAGGCGGTTATGGTATGTATAACTACGCTATTAGTAAGGTATCGGTATTAACCGCAGCGGCTTATTCAAATTTAATTCCTATATTTACGCTGATTCTTTCGGCCATCATTTTAAATGAAGTGCTTAACTTGTGGCAGTGGCTGAGTATATTTGTGGTATTTGTTGGCGTAATGATCAGCCAACGTCATCAAGAATTAGTGGTTGATATCCCCAGCGCCGAGTCGGGCGAGGATATTTCCACCGATCTTACTACCTCCGATATCATATCGGCCGAAACCAATAGCCTAAATTCGGTTCCCGATGCTAACGCGTCAAAAGGGTAGCACGTTAGTAAATACAATTGTGCAGTGTGTAAAAATGTGTTTTCTGACTCATGAATTACCTCGCTGCCGGTTACTTTATAATGCTGCAAGGTGCCATTTTGTAATTGCAGGGTAAACTGCTCTCCCACTTTAACGTGCTGTAAAAAAGCAAAGTGAGTGTCGTTATGCCCTGCAATGAGTGCCCCAGCTTGTTTACTACCAAGCTCTGCTGCGGGTAAAAAGTGGCTGGGCGCAAAGGCTAAATTACGCCCGCTAGCACCTGCTAATACGGTGAGTTTTTCATTATGCGCCGGCCAATTTAATTGTGCGGTTACATAACTATCGGCGTAAAACCATGGCTTAACTTTTGCCTCAGGCGTTTTAAGAGCCTGCTGCCAGGCCTGTTCAATTAGTAATTGCGCCAGCCATGCTTTGCCTTGCATGTAAGCGCCATGACCAAATAACCCCAAACCAAGTATTAATAGCCCCGCGCTTAGCCACTTTTTCATTTAAAACGCCTTACTAGCACAAACCCACTTAACAATAAAATTCCTAATATTATATGTACTTTGCTTTGCCCGTCGGTTTGTGGCAAACGCATTGCCATACCCTGAGGAACTGCGTTAGTAGCATTAGCTGTTTGTTCTGCTATTGGATTAATTTGTGTTTGCTCTATTGCTATAAATGCCGTAAATGGGCTGAGTAATTGATGAGTAAGCGCCAATTGTTGCACTTCGTCTTTAACTGCATTTTGTGAGTTATAGAGCAGCAACGACTTAATTTTTTGACGAGCCCACAGCTTAGCAATTCCTTTAGCATTTGAGCCTGCTTGTGTGTTTAGGTTAATACTAATAGGCCCTTGTGCAGTTTGCCCGTTTAATATTACATTACTGGTATTATTGAGCTTTATAGCCACCATTATTGGCTCATTAAAATAGAGATCTGGCAGTGGCGAAGGCCAAAAGTCTAGGCTATTACCGTTTTCATCGCTTAGCGCTAAATTAGTAATTGCAGGGTGTGCGAGCTTATCAAATAACTGCTGCATTTTAGGTTGCACCTCGCTAGTGCTGCCTATAAAAGTAAACGAGCCCTTGCCTACATCTGCCGCACGGCGCATAAAAAAGCTATTGGGGGCGCTGCCAATACCAACTGTAAATAAGCGGCTATCGCCTAATTTAGCTTGAATACTTTTAAACAGTGCATCTTCGTTGCTTACGCTACCATCGGTTAAAAATATTACTTGGCGTACAAAACCATCAAACTGCGAACCATCTAAAACGGCATCAAGTGCGCCTTGTATTTCTGTACCGCCGTCGGCTTGTAACCCATATATAAAGCGCTCTGCGCGGCGTAAATTAAAGCCACTTGCAACTAAAGGTTTATCGCTCATTAGGGTTACTACATTATCAAACCCTATAATGTTAAAACTGTCGTTACTGTCTAGCAGCGATAGCGCATAAAACAATGCGTTTTTAGCTTGCTCCATAGACTGCCCATGCATAGAGCCCGAAGTATCGACTACAAATACTGTTTCGCGGGCTAATCGCTGCGTTGCTATAAAGTTATCTGCAGGCGGCATTAGCATAGCGAGCCCGTAGCGCTCGCCATTTTCAAACTGCTCAGTAAAAAATGCGGCTTGGGCTTGCTCTTTTTGCAGTGGTTTAAACTCCAGTACAAAGTCGCGGTTTAGCGCATTTTGCTCATTTAACTCTATTGAGTATTGTCCAAATGCAGTGTTTTGAATATTTACATTATGAAATTTAGAATTTATATCTACCAGCTCTAAACCTACGTCTATATCTAAGTTTAAATTAAACTGACTACTTGGCTTATCGTCATTTTTTTGCGTGCTATAAACTGGGCTTAGCCAACCATGTGGTAGCGAGTTAGTTGGTTTTTGGCTTTCTTTATTTATGTCAATTTCACCTTGGGTTACATGATAACGCGGTGTGATTGTGCCCGGAAAGCGCACTGTAAAGGTGCCGCTGCTGTAATCAATTATTTCTTGATATTCCAGCTCAATAATAACCTGCTCCCCAGGGGCTATATTAGCTACGTTTGTAATAAACATATTAGCGCGTTGCTGGCGTACTAGTGCTGCTTGCTTGCCGGCCTGTTTGGCTTCTGCGTATTTTTTTTCGGCCGCCACTTTTTTATCAATTTGGCCCTTAATTACTCGCTCGCCAATACGCATGGTCATAGCATGTACTGCGCTTTCATCGGGCAGCGGAAACACATAACGCGCATTAACAGCAAACGGGTTTTGGTTTTGATAAGTTTGTTTAACTACAACATGATTTATAAGTCCGGTTAATGTCATATTTGCATCACTTTTTAATATTATTGCAGGGCCTGCTTGTGCGCCGCTGCTATCAAAAAGTTCTAACTTGGGAGAGTGTGCGTGGCTTTTAAAGCTCGTTAACATCACCAGTATACCCAGTGTAAAAAGACTTACCCATTTAAGGGTAAGCACTTTGCTTGGTTTACTCAAAAAAAACATAAAATCACTCCATCGAAGGCTTTAATTTAATTACTTGCTGTTTGGCTATTTACAGGATTTATTAAACGAGTAGTAAGGGTTACCCGCCGATCAAACGTGTTGTCTTCTACTGTGTTAGTTTTAGCAAGTGTTTGCTGCTCACCAAATGCTTGCGTGCTTAAGCGCGTGTGGCTTACGCCCTGTTTTATTAAATAGCTTTGCACCGCATTTACACGTGCTTTTGAAAGTAAAAGGTTGGCTTGTTCATCACCGCGTTGATCGGCAAACCCACTTAAATCGAGCGCTAACTGTGGCTGGTTTTTTAAAAGCGTAACGAGTTGGTCTAACTGCAATGCAAAATGTGGCGCAATAACACGTGAGCCGGTTTTAAACTGTACTGTCATGGCAAGTAAATTATTAATTTGCGATTGTGTTAACTGCTCATTTTGATTAGCAAGCACTTCGATTTGTTGCTCTAACTGGCTGTTATGGCTAAGCAGGTGTTGGTAGTCGTTGGTTTTTTCTGTCATTACAATTATTGCACGCTGTTGCTGGGCAATTTTGTTATCAGCAACTTTTGCATCGCCTATTAAACCACCAGCAAATGCTCCCACAAAAGCACCAATAGGGCCGCCTACTACACCACCTATAATAGCGCCCGCTCCTAAGCCTATTGCGGTTTCGGTGTGCGCTTCTTTTGTAGCCGTATTATTAGAGGTTGATGCTAATGCGGGACCGCAAAAAACGGCCGCTAGGGTTAGCGCTATTAATGTCTTCTTCATGATTGATCCTTAAACTTACTTTTTAATTTATGATGTTTTGTTTTGATGGGTGTATTAAAACAAGCTCAAGTGGCAACAAAGGGGAGCAAAAATGGCAAACCACTGAGCAATTGTGGCAAAAAAAAGGCAATTGCCTTTTTAAGCGTACTTAGCTTAAAAACTTCGTTATAGTGCGTTGGTAATAAAGAGGATAAACCCAGAAATGAAAAAAATAGCCATCATTGAAGATGAACCCGCCATTCGCGAAAACTACACTGAAATGCTCAGCGCACAAGGTTATCAGGTAACTGGGTATGCAAATCGTAGTAGCGCAGAAGCGGCGTTTAAAAATGCCCTGCCCGATTTAGCCATTGTTGATATTGGCTTAGGTAATGAAATAGATGGTGGGTTTTTGCTGTGCCAAACATTGCGATCACTGTCTAAAACGCTGCCTATTATTTTTTTAACCGCTCGTGATAGCGAAATAGACACTGTATGCGGCCTACGTATGGGCGCCGACGACTACCTCACAAAAGATATTAGTTTGGCTCATTTAGCGGCGCGTATTGGTGCGCTATTTCGTCGTATGGAAGCACTTAAGCAACCTGCCGACGAAAATGCACTTATAACTCGCGGGCCGTTAACGCTCGATACACAGCGCATGCAGGTGTTTTGGCAACAACTATTAGTTGATTTAACAGTAACCGAATTTTGGATGTTGCACTCCCTCGCACAGCGCCCCGGACATGTTAAAAGCCGTAATGAATTAATGAGTGATGCTAAAATTTATGTAGACGACAGCACCATAACTTCACACGTAAAACGTATTCGTAAAAAGTTTATAGCACTCGATAGTAACTTTGACTGCATAGACACAGTGTATGGCATGGGCTACAGGTGGGAGCAAATTTAATGTTGCGATTTGGCCTACGTAGTAAGTTTATTTTACTTTCTTGCTTTTTATTTTTATTGCCCTGGTTGGGCTACGAATATGTGTGGGAAATGGAAAAGTTTTTACGCCAAGGCCAAGAAAAAACCTTAGTAGGCACTACCCGTGCCCTCGCCACTGCCCTGCATGAACGCCCTGCATTATTTGATCAGCAAACTAGTTTTTTAGATCAAGTTGTAAAGGGCCGCGATCTATACGCGTACAACCTTAAAAATCCTATTCAACTCGATGGTAAGCTCACTGATTGGGAGAGCTATCAGGCATTATTTTGGCAATACGACAAACGCTACTTACAAAAAACCGACAACAAGCATCAAGCCAGCGATCTGTCGTTTGAGCACATGGTAGGAAAGTTTGATAATTACCTTTATGCACTGTTTAAAGTAACTGATAACCAACTCGTTTATCGACCAAAAAACAGTTTAAGTATTACTAATAACGACCATTTAAAAATTGGCTTAAAAACACCTGATGGGCAGTTTAACCGCTATATTATTGCGCCACGGCAAGATGGCTGGGTAAACGCTTTTAATGCAGATAGCAAAGTACCCTTTACAAAAATTCAGGGCTATTTTAGCAGTACGGCGGCTGGCTACAATATTGAGCTACGCTTTCCTATTAGTATGCTTGGCAATAAGCTTGGCTTTGCCATTGTTGATGTAGATAACAAAGAGCCCTTGTTAGAACCTAAAATAATGTCGACCTCAAACTTAAATAACCCCAGCGATTTAGGTTCAGTACTTGTGCCCTCTCCCGAAATTAATCGTATTTTAAAAGGCATGGGCCACAGTGGCAGCCGTATTTGGGTGGTCGATAAGCATCATAGAGTATTAGCACAATCGGGCTCGATTCATCATGCCGATGGCGTATGGGCTGACGGCCTTGCCAATCAAGCTCCTGAAACTTGGTGGCAACAGTTTGAGCAAAACTACTTGCATCCCCTTTATTATAAAATTTTAACACGCCCCGAAAACGAATTTTTAGATACTCTGCACGACGTAGCAGCTATGCAAGGCAGTCATTTAGCCAAAGCACTAAAAGGCCAGCCTGCATCATCGTGGCGATTAACCCCCGACAGTAAAGCCGTTATTTTATCGGCTGCTTACCCTATTTGGATCCAAGATAAAGTAATTGGCGCGGTAATAGCCGAGGAAACTACCAATGGCGTACGTACACTGCGTAATAAATCGCTCGAAAAATTATTTAACGTTATTTTAGCCGTGATGCTTATTGGCACAGTAACGTTATTCTTTTTTGCCTCTCGAATATCGAGCCGTATTAGGCGTTTGCGCGATACTGCAGAGCAAGCTATAGATGCACAAGGGCGAGTTACTGGCAGTATTAATTACAGCGATGCTAATGACGAAATTGGCGATCTATCACGCAGCTTTGCTAATATAGTCAGCCGCCTTGGTGGCTATACTAACTATTTAGAAAATATGTCGTCGCGGTTATCGCACGAGCTGCGTACACCTGTTGCAGTAGTGCGCTCATCGCTCGAAAACCTACAAATGCAACCACAAAGCGAGCTGAGTCAAAAGTACTTAGATCGTGCCAGTGAAGGCGTTGAACGCTTAGGTAAAATTATTACCACCATGAGCGAAGCCACTCGCTTAGAGCAAAGTATTCAAAGCAATGAGCCTGAGCCATTCGACTTACAAAAAGTAATAAATGGCTGCATGCAGGGCTACCAGCTTACTTACCCTAAGCAGCTGTTTACACTTGATATATGCCAAACTGCGCTTCCTATGCAAGGCGCACCAGAGTTTATAGCGCAACTGCTCGATAAGTTAATTAATAATGCAATTGAATTTAGCCACGCAGAAAAGTCAATTAGTGTTAGCTTAAAACAAAACGACAGTGCAGCAATTTTAACCGTAGGGAATTATGGTCCATTATTACCTGTCGGTTTAACTGAGCATATTTTTGATTCTATGGTGTCGGTGCGTAGCCAGCAAATGCAGCAACAGCCACATTTAGGATTAGGACTCTATATTGTAAGGTTGGTGTGCGACTACCATAATGCCAGTGTAACCGCTAAAAACAATCAACAGGGCGATGGCGTAGTGTTTACTGTAAGCCTGCCATTAGTTAAGTAAAAGTGGGTTGTAATTTACTTAACTAATACTCGCCACTGGGTTGGCTTTTTTTGGGTTACAATTTAGTAAGAGTTAAAATGTAACTGTTCATTTTTAATTCAGTGGCAAAACCCTAACCTAGCGCTAATCATACTAAGCTAAGGTTTAATCATGCACCCATTATTAGAGCAAGAAGAGCTAGATTTTATATTTGAATTATATAGGCCAACAACAAGCACTAAACCTGTAAGCGAGCAGAGCCAAAACCGCAACTATAAAAAAGTAACGCAGCGCCAGTGCAATAAAGATAACAGCACATCAAGTTACTTAATTTAATTACTTTTAATACCCTACTCACTGTGCCTGTTTTTCTCGTGTTAAAAACGCTTTTACACAGTTTATTTCCGTTTGTTTAACTTCCTCGCCTATTTCTGGGCCTTTTTTGCCGCTGTTAAGTGCAGCTTGTACCACTTGTTTTTTATCTAGCTTTAATAGTTCTGCATGAATAGCACGCAGCTTAGCTGCTTGCGGGTAAGGTTTATCTACGAGTGTTTCGCCGCGCCCTTGTGCATCGCATTGGCATGCTTGAGTAAAAGCAATAAAACGTTGTGGATGAACCAAGGCGTTTAAATTAGTCACAATTAACTTATGAACCGTTTCGGGCCTTAATTGCTCTAATCTATGACAAAGAGTGTGATTATCGCTAGTAAGTACGCCAATATCGCGAAAGCAATTAGGTATTTTTAAGCGTTCACAAAACTGTTCAACTACAGCAACCCCATCTCGTTCATGGCCACGTAAATTACCGCGTTTTTTAAAACTGATCGCTTTACCAAAGTCGTGAGTTAATGCAGCAAAACGCGTTGCTAAATCAAAATTCAAATCGGCTGCACGCCTAAGTACTAACATGGTATGCACAAACACATCACCCTCGGGGTGATGTTGTTTAGGTTGCGGCACATTAACCATTTTCTCAAGCTCGGGAAAAATCCCTAAGCCTTGCAACGCTTGAAAATAAAGTTCGGGATGCTTTTCACCCAGGGCTTTTTCGGTCTCTAACCATACTCGCTCTGGCACTAAATGATTAAGCTCGCCTTGCTGCTTAAGCTGTTGCATTAGTGCATAAGTGCTCGGATGTATACGCCACTCGCTGCCAAAACGGGCTAAAAAGCGAGCTATACGCAACACCCGCACTGGGTCTTCTACAAATGCATCTGTTGTATGGCGCAGTATTTTATCTTTAAGGTCTTGTTGGCCGTTAAATGGGTCAATTATATTGTCGTTAGCATCGAGCGCCATAGAGTTTATAGTTAAATCACGTCTGGCTAAGTCTTCCTCTAGAGTCACATCTGGGCTGGCATCAACCACAAAACCGGTATAGCCTTTACCACTTTTTCGCTCAGTGCGCCCAAGTGCATATTCTTCTTTGGTTTTTGGGTGTAAGTAAACCGGAAAGTCGCTACCTATTGGCACAAAGCCTAACGCTTCCATTGTCTGTGGCATTTCGCCAATAACAACATAATCGTTGTCATTTGATGCTCTTTTTAGCAGTAAATCACGCACTGCACCACCAACTAGGTAAACCTGCTCCAATGCTTTATCCACGTAACCTCCAAAAACAAATACCAAAACCGCAATTAATGGTACTAATTATACCCAAAACCATATTAAAAGTCTGAGTAGTTTGACCTACCGCTAACTTGCTCATTACAATAGCGCTTTATTTTTAGCTAAAGTCATAACAACAATGAAAAAGCACTCTGCAAAAAAAGAACTCATGCTACTGCCTATATTACTGGTGGTTATTTTAATGTGTGTGGTGGGGCACTTTTTTATGCAAGCGGATTATCAAGACAGTAACATGATTGAATACATGTTAGCAGCGCTGCCATTTGCAATGTTTGGCTTAGTGGTTGTAGCCTTTAAAATGGCGGCTAAAAGCGAAAAAGAAGAACAAAACGAGCAGGATTCTTAATCCTGCGTTATGTGTTTAAAGTACATGATAACCAAACCAATCAGGTTTAATTTTTTGTGCTTGCCCACTTGGGGTCAGTTTTATACTAAGCTGGCTGTCGAGTAAATCTATTGCAAAGCAATCGTCTACGTCGTGTAAATCATCTTTATGAATATGGCTAAGGCCAGCGAGTAAATCGTTTTTAGCGCGCTGTTTGGCCTCTTGACTACTGCTTGCTACATACAGTGCAAAGTCGTGTTGCTCAGCCATTAAATCGCTTCTGTAGGCGCCTAAGTTTACAAAGTAAAGCTGTTTAGTTTGCTCAACGGGCGTGTCGCTTACTGTAACTTTATAACCATCTATGTGGTTAATTGCCATGTAGCTATCCATATGCACGCTGTTTTTGTCGCCCACCCATTGGCTTTTTAATTTAGTATAGGTTTGCTCAATGTTTTGCCCAACTACAAAACGAATGTCGTGCATTTCTATATGACAGCCCTGAATTCGCCCACCTAAATACACCATAAATAACTGCATGTTTAGTTCCTATAAATTGGTTATTTAAGCTAAATTATCAACATCTATATTGTGCTTTTTAATCAGTTTATAAAAATCTGAACGGTTACGTTTAGCTAGTTTTGCGCCTTCGGCGACATTTCCACCAGCCATTTTAAGGGTGTTTATTACGTAGTCGCGTTCAAATTCTTTTTTAGCGTCGTTTAGCGACAATGGCTCTACATTTTTTTCGTTGCTATTTAATGCACTTAGCACTAAATGCTCTGAAATAACTTCGCTTGGGGTAAGTGCTACAACTTGCTCTACCACGTTTTGAAGTTGGCGAATATTACCTGGCCAGTCGTAACGCACGAGTGCGTGCATGGCGTCGTTGGCAAAGTGTTTTTCGCTTTGCTTCATTCGCTTTGCAATACTGGCGCTAAAGTATTGTGCAAGTAGACTTATATCTTCGCGACGCTCGCACAAAGGAGGGAGTTTTAAATTAACCACGTTTAAGCGGTAGTATAAATCCTCCCTAAACTGCTGATTTATAATCGCTTCGGGGAGGTTTTTATGAGTTGCCGATACAATGCGAACATCTATGGCTATTTCTTCTTGAAAGCCGACTGGACGTATGGTTTTTTCTTGCAATACGCGCAGTAACTTAACTTGTAAATTAAGCGGCATATCACCTATTTCATCTAAAAATAAGGTGCCTCCCTCAGCTTGTTGAAACAGTCCTTGGTGATCTTTTATTGCCCCAGTAAACGAACCTTTTTTATGACCAAATAATTCTGACTCTAGCAGTTCACCCGGTACTGCGCCGCAGTTTATCGCTACAAATGGGCCTTTACTTACATGGCTATGCTGATGAATAGCTTGAGCTAATAACTCTTTACCTGTGCCGCTGGCTCCGGATATTAATACGTTAACTTGCGTTGGCCCTAGCAGTTTAACTTGCTCTAGCAAATGTAGCATAGCGCCGCTACGGGTAACTATATTGCTAGTGGGTATTATTTCATCGGCATTTACGCCGTGTATTTCTATCGCTTTTGCTAAGCTGTCGAATAACTCGTCTTTATCTATTGGTTTGGTAATAAATGCAAAAATGCCTTGTTTGGTAGCCTCTACCGCATCAGGAATAGAGCCATGCGCTGTCATCATAATAACGGGCAATGCCGGATAGCGGCTTTGCAATTGGCGGTGCAGTGCCATGCCATCCATTTCGTCCATGCGCAGGTCGGTTACTACGGCATCGAACACTTGGCTTTTTAATATTTGTAACGCAATTAGGCCGCTCTCGCAGGTGGTAACCTCGTAGCCTTTTGATTCGATACGAATAGCAAGCAATTTTAATAAGCTGGCATCGTCATCCACTAATAATACTTTTGCACCTTGCGGTTTTATTGCTGGCATAACTACTGCTCCTTAGTTTCTTCGCGTAATAACAGTTGCTGCTCTATGGTTGCTAATGACGAGAGCGTTTGTTGCATTTTATTATTAAGTGCTTGCTGCTCTTTTTTAGCATTTATTTGTAGTGTTACTTGTTGTTTTTGTAGCCATAAATACTGTTTTATATCGTCTGGCCAATAGTAAGCTTGGTCAAGTTTAAGTAACTTACTCATTACCGTATTAGGATCGCTACTAGTGTTTAAACACATAAATTGAAAAAAGTTTTTTAGTTCTTTTTCGCCAACAAAATCTTTGTTATCTGGGGTTAACTTAAAACCACCACATTTATTAGCATGCCAGGCTATTACTTGCTCCGCAGGGGGATACATAGGATCGCTTTTAGGCCGAGGCTTTGGGCTTGGCTGGCTGTTTTTATCGCTCGTTACTTTAGTTTGAGTTTGCGCCACTGGGCTATCAACCACTTGCTGTTGGGGGTTATTAGTTTTGCACCCCGATAAAATGATGGCACTGCCACACACACATAAAATAGCCATTAAACGCGAGGTCATGCTAGTTAACTCCTTGATTTGTTATTATGGGAAGCGTAATTAAAAATCGACAACCTTGGGGTTCATTTTGCTCTATTAATAATTGTCCGTTTAATTGCTCTACTGACTCTTTAACAATAGTTAAGCCTAAGCCACTGCCTTGTAGCGTAACATTTTTGCTATGCTTACCTTGATAAAATGCGCTAAAAACATGTGCTTTTTCGTGCTCTTTAATTCCGCATCCCTCGTCGCTTATCGCCATTTTTAGCTTACTGTGCTCAAAGGTTAACGCTATAGATACTGCCTGCCCGTGTTGTGAAAACTTTAAGCCATTAGAAATTAATTGCACTAAAATCATTTCAATTAACTCCCCAGGTAACGCAAGCGCCTTATTAGGTAAGTTGTTATGCCAAATAAGGGTTTGCTCTCGGGCTGTTAGGCGGTGCTCAAAATGACTATTAATTTTATTAATTAAATGATTAAACTCAACCTCACTTACGCTGTCTTTACTAGTACGAATCGCGTTATAACTAAGTAGGCTGTCAATCATAGTACGAAGGCGCACCATAGACTGGCTAATAAGCTCAAGTACTGCGCGTTGCTCTTTAGTTATAGGGCCAACTATTTCATCGCTGAGCAAGTCGGTGCCCTCGACCATTGAGGCTAGAGGTGTTTTAAGTTCGTGGGTAACGTGGCGTAAAAAGGTGTCTTTTTGCTGCTCAAGTATATGTAACTGAGCTTGCACCCATTGTAATTTATTACCTAATTCAACTAGCTCTGCTGAGCCTTGCACGGCTATTTTTTGTTGCCAGTCACCTTGCCCTAATTTACCAATAATTTTAGTCAGGCTTTTTAAGCGGCCACTTATACGCCACAAAAAACCGCCTCCTACTAAGAGTGTTAGCGGAATTAGCGCCACCAGCCAGTTAATAAATGAAGTTTGTAACTGCGCTATTTCTTTTTGATTATTAGTAATTTGGGTTTCGCTTTTATCGCGTAACCATAAGGTAAGTTCGGCGAGTAAATCGCTAATAGGTAAAAATAAGGCTACCTGCTGTTGTTTTTGTTCAACAAGTTGAGTGTGTGCTAGTTGCAGAGTATTCGTTAAACGCTGCCATTGTGCGGTGTGACTTTTACTGGGCGCTACACGTGTAAGATCTTCAATACTTTGTAGCGATGCTTGCCACTTATCAACTATGAGCGTATCGAGTGACTCACTTTTTAGTACCCAATTTTGCCGAGTAGCGCGCTCTAAACTATTGAGTTCTTGTTTTAAAATATTAAACGATTTAGTTACTTGGTAGTTATTACTAACAATTTGCTGAGTTACAGCTAACTGCTTATTAAGCGCATTTAAAAATACAATAACCACTAACGATAAGGGTAATAACGACAGCAACATGCTCATTACAAACTGGCTAATTAAATTAGGGCGCCAATTAAGTATTGCTTTGTATTTTTCAGCCATCGCTGCTGGCATTGCATCCATCCTTTAGTAACTTTAAACAGCCTATTATTAAGCGTTTAAGTTATACACTAGCTGAATCAATTTATATATCTGTTATTCGTACTGTAAAGCTGCCTGTTGCCAAACAGCAACAACTCAACTCTTTGATTTGTATTGCTTCTTTATTTATAAGCCAAATTTCGTTGCAAAAAACACACAGATACCTGTAAAACTTGCTTAACCTATAACACCAAAAACCATAAGCAACTGAATTTAAAGGATAAAAATAATTGGCATCGTTTTTGTAATAGTTAATCTAAGTTTATCTTATAAGGAAATGACCATGAGTAATCGCTTTTTAATTATTATGCCAATCGTTGCGCTAGGCTTTTTGAGCGCTAACGCGCTGGCAATGGATGTACAAGCTACTTTTAATGAACTTGATAAAGACAGTAACGGTACTCTCAGCGAAGCTGAAGCTGGTGAGGACGCCGTACTTCATGAAAACTTTTCACAAATAGATACTGATCAAAATGGTCAGCTGTCGCTAGATGAGTTTAAACAGTTTATTAAGTAACTAACCTAGTAACAAAAGGAGTTTTTTATGAAACAGCTTATAGCCGCATTTTCGTTACTGTTTTTAGTTATTAGTGCTACTGCCCTGGCTTCATCGTTTAATGCTCGTTTTGCTTTTTTAGATAAAAATATGGATGGAAAAATATCTATTACCGAAGCCAAAAAAGATAAAGAAGTAATGAAACAGTTTTCTGATTTAGATGAAAATAACGATGAAATGATCTCTAAAAAAGAGTTTGAGGCGTTTAAGCCTTAAGTTTAAATTCAAGTTTGGTCTTGTAAAATTAATTAAAAGTATTTGCTATAACCCCTGAGGGAGTGTGTAAATGGATTTAATGTTGGGCGTTAAATTATGGCAAGTACTTTATTTTATTACGAATGACATTAAAATGAGCTTTGCGAAGGAGCACCATGAAGATACGCGCTTGTTTAGTTAGTTGCTTATTATTACTAAGCTTTAATTCATTAGCACTTGATGTAAAGCAACGTTTTGATCACCTTGATACAGATCAAAGCGGCTATTTAATTCACCATGAGCTTGAGGCTCAACCGCACTTACTAAACAACTTTAGCAAATGGGATAAAAACCAAGATAATAAAATTTCATTGGTTGAATTTAAAAATTATCTTACGAATAACCTCTACTGAGTAATTTATGAAAAATATAAGCTATATAGCGCTCGTTGCGCTTAGTATTTGTAGCACACCAAGCTTTGCCAGCAGCAATAACATTGCCAAGCAATTTGAAAAATTTGATCGTAACCAAAACGGCTTATTAAGCCGAGCAGAAACAGCCAGTGACCCTGCCCTATGGTCTCGTTTTGCAAGTTACGATAAAGACAAAGACGGCCACCTTTCTTTAAGCGAATTTACACTTTATGCAAGTCAGTAATTAATTTACCAATAAATTAACTGGCTTACTCTGCACAAATAACAATCCAACCACCTCAAGTGGTTGGTATTATAAAAGTGAGTTTGTTATGTTAAAGCCATTAACAATAAAAATAAGCTCACTATGCCACTCAAAAAAATAATCAAACCTTTGCTACTCGCTTGCCTTTGCGCAGGCTCAAGCCTTGCGGTTGCGCAAACTAAAGTTATTTACAACGCCAACGGCTACACACCTTTGTACAAAGGTGAAGTGCAGCAGTTTTCTACTTTAGTTATAAAAAACGGTAAAGTAGTTAAACTTGGCGGCGATACGCTAAAAAATAGCTTTCCTGATGCCAAGCTTATTGACGCTCATGGCAATACGCTACTACCGGGTTTAATTGACGCACACGGTCACATTATTGGTTTAGGTAATAACCTGTCACAATTAGATTTACGCGGTGCGCTTTCTATTGATGAAGTTACTAATAAACTCAAGGTATTTGCAAATAACAAACAAGGTTGGATTATTGGCCGTGGCTGGAATCAAGAGCTGTGGCAAAAAAAGCAGTTTCCTACCGCTGCCGATTTAGACAAAGTAGTGAGCGATCGCCCTATTGTACTATCGAGAATTGATGGCCACGCTATTTGGGTAAATAGCAAAGCCCTAGAGCTTGCGGGCATTACTGCAAACACCCAATCGCCAGAAGGCGGCGAAATTATTAAAGACGAATTTGGCAATCCTACTGGTATATTTGTAGATAAAGCAGAATCGTTAATTAAACAATTTATGCCAAAACCATCAAAACAAACTCTTAGTGACTCTTTAGATGCTGCCGGTAATCATTTATTAAGTTTAGGGATTACCTCAACCCATGATGCGGGTATAGATAAAACCACTTGGGAATTATACAAAGAACGCGGTGAACTAGGCAATTTACCACTGCGTATTGTGGCAATGCTCAGTGGCGCGAGTCCTGATTTAAAAACTATGTTAAAAGCAGGTCGATACCAAGATGCCAACGACTTTATGTCTATTCGCAGCGTTAAGGTTTATGCTGATGGCGCATTAGGTTCGCGTGGCGCGGCGCTAATTGAGGATTATGCCGACAGAAAAAACCACCATGGCTTAATGCTCGAAACCCAGCAAAAACTAGAAGAGCTATTTACGCTTAGTTTTAAAAGCGGTTTTAGTGCCAACACCCATGCAATTGGCGACAAAGCTAACCACGTTGTATTAGATGCTTATAAAAATGTATTTAAAGCAACCGGCGGAATTTTACTACGTAACCGTATGGAGCATGCACAAATAGTAACGCTTGATGATATTAAGCGCTTTAAAACATTAAAAATTATTCCTTCAATGCAACCAGTGCATGCCACCTCTGATATGCACATGGCAGAACAACGCTTAAGCGAAAAGCAATTAGCGGGTGCTTATGCATGGCAAACCTTTTTAAAACAAGGGTCAGTGATTGCAGCAGGATCTGACTACCCAATAGAATTGGCAAATCCTTTTGATGGCTTGTATGCAACAATTACTCGTATGGATCACAACCAACAACCAACCCAGGGCTGGCGCGCTAGCGAAGTATTAAGCCGTGAAGACGCACTGCGTGCTTTTACCCTAGGCGGCGCTTATGCAGCGCATCAAGAGTTTAAAGTGGGTAGTTTAGAGCAAGGAAAGTGGGCCGACTTTATTTTAATAGATAAAGATTATTTTAAAGCCCCGGTTGATGAACTATATAAAATAAACGTATTACAAACATGGATTGCAGGCAAACTTCGTTACGAAAAAGAGGCTGTGACTGCGCAATAAACTGAATACAAACTGAAAATAATAAATTAATGATAAAATTTAATTAAAGTAATCAAAAAGTGTGTCGATAAAATGGGGTATTTAAAAATCCCCTTATGTTTCAGGAAGAAAACATGTTATCTAAAAAAATATCTCTTACTTTATCGGCACTTTTTACCCTTTCACTTTCAGCTTGTTCTAGTCACCCTGTTTACAATGGTCACGCTCCTCATAATGACTATTCTCATAACAAAAGGCACGTTCAAAATGACTCGCCTCGCGTGAGTAACTGGCAGTTTCCAGAAAAAAATTACCGCCCAATAAATAGCAGTAAATTACTTAGTAATTACACCGAACAATTAGCCATGAAGCTAATTGAAAATATGAATTACATAAATAGTAATACCCCTATTGCCATTACTTCTTTTGTAAATTTAGATGATAACCTACAAACAACTAATATTTTTGGTAACCATTTAGCTGAGAGCTTTATTACTGAACTACAAGAGTTTGGATTATCTGTTGTAGATTACAAACACACAGGTACTGTACATGTAACCCCAAATGGCGACTTTTCATTTAGTCGTAATGGTCGAGAAATTAAAGGCTACCCGCATATTGAATACACTTTAACTGGCACACTTACTTACACCAATCGCGGTGTTATTGTAAACGCACGTATTATTGGCGCTAAGTCAAAGGTAGTGGTGTCTTCGGCTAAAGGATTTGTGCCTAGCTTTGTGGTTGAGTCGTTATATCCCACTCGCCGCGTTGACGGCATAGCGCTTGACGTAATCTTATAAAAACTAAAAAGGATTAGCTTAGACTAATCCTTTTTAGGCTCTGGCTGTTTATTACGGTATAATTTAATAATATGATACGCGTTTACAAACGCGAGTAAGCCGTTAGTAAAGGCAACGGGTACTGCACCAATAGCTAAGCCATAAATAGTAAAGGCGATACACCCAAATAAATTATACCAACGCAGCTTTACCACGTCGGTCATTGTTAACGATGCAACCAGTAAAGCAGATGCTATATAACCTAAATATTCCCAACTCAATTGTTCTCTCCTAGGCTTTAGGTTAGCATTGCATATTAAACTTTAGTACATTGAATCTGTACAGCAACGTAACAGCTAAATAAAAGTTAACCTATAAATGGCTTAAAACTCTGTTGGTTATCAGCAGCTATACTGCTCAAATAATTAGTCCAACAGTGCCAGCCCATTATATTAGCAGCACCTGATATGTTAATTAATTTAACATAATTTCTTAGAGCTTTGATGCTATCGCCATTAAGGTGCAATAAATAGGACAATTGTCCGAAGAGTATGATTGATGTTTCAATACCATTTTTCCAGTTATCTTGTTGAACAACTACTTACCTTTGCCGGTAGTAGTTATCAGCAATCAAAAAAAGAAATATTAATACAACAAGACCAGCCTTTAACTAAGTTGGTACTTGTGCGCAGCGGAACTGTGTCGTTTAGTTACGATGTAGGTAACGGACGACGCCTGCTGCTTGGTCAACTCGATTGCAATAACACCCTCATTGGTGAAATAGAAGCGCTCAATAATAACCCCTGTATTTATACAGTAACCTGTTTTAGCGATGTAACTTATAATTTAATTGAGTTAAAGCATTGGCGTGCGTTATTACTTGAAAAACCTGAGCTGAGTTTATACACAGCACAAACTATAGCGGCTAAATTTCAAGAAAATCAAAAAATAAACCTAGATAAATTATTACTGCCACTGAGCTATAACATAGCTAAAGACTGCCTACTAAGAGCCGAGAACAACAACCCTACACTGCTGCGTGCGTACCCTACGGTAAATGCCGAAGCAGAACGTTTTGCAACCACTGAGCGCGCTTACAGGCGCGTTGTAACAGAGCTCGTAGAAAAAAGCTTAGTACAAAGAAGTACCCAAGGTTTATTAGCAGTAGATATACCGCGCCTAAGCCAATATGTAGATAGCTTTGCGCAATTGTAATTTATTACATCAGGTTACATAGGTTGAAGCGTTAAGTTTTATCCATAAAAAAAGGCCTTAATGGCCTTTTTTTATTTATGCAGGTTGATTATTTTTCTAGCAAAATGTCATGTATTTTTGCTAGGTCTGATTTGCCAGCAATAATTTCATCCGGTGTTAAACCCGATAACTCATGCGGAAACACTAGCCATTCTTCAGACTCATGAATATAGTAATCTGGCTTCATGTCTACTTTAGAGTTTTTAGGCTTGTAGTAAGGGCATGCAATGCGAATATCGCGCGGTAAGTTTAAACGCATTAGCTCTGAAAGCTTTTCTTTTAATGCAAAAATACTGCGGCCAGAGTCAAACACATCATCAACAATAAGTAATGAGTCACCTGCATTAGCATTTTCTACAATGTAGTGTAAACCATGTACTTTTATCTCTTTAGATTGCTTTCCAATGCCATAATAAGACGATGTACGTACCGCAATGTGATCGGTTTCAATGCCTTTGTAATCGTAAAATTCTTGCACTGCAATACCTATGGGTGCACCACCTCGCCAAATACCAATAATGAAATCTGGACGAAAGCCATCATTATACACTTGCGCTGCTACGCGAAATGAATCTTCAAGTAATTGTTGAGCCGTGATATAGCACTTATCTGACATAGTTAGGATCCCAGTGGTGAGTACAACATTTGAGCGCAGCTTAGATTAAAGCTGTAAATGAAACGTTCAAACATCTAAGGCGAGGGATTTTACCGTAATTTAAATCAAAATGCTTGTTTGCAGCACAAAAAAATAGGCACCAAACGGTGCCTATTATAATTTTTTAATAAACTAACTCTGCAAATATTACGCTTTTTCTAACAAGGTGCGAGCAACAGTACGCATGCCTTGTGTGGTAGCGCCTGCAGCCCATTGGTTAGTGCTGCTCATATTAAATGCAGCTGCCAGATCAATATGCACCCAGCCTTTGCCATCATTTGCTACAAAGCGCGATAAGAAACCAGCCGCATTTGATGCACCACCATAACCACCGCCTTTTTGCGCACGGCTGTTAGCTGTATCGGCATAAGCCGATGGGCAGTTTTGCTGATGCCACTTTTCAAGTGGTAATGGCCACGCTGCTTCCATTTCTTGAGAAGCAAAGTCTTCAACTTCACGTACTAGCTCTTTATCAAGTGCAAACAAAGCATTGTACTCTTGGCCAACAGCAACTAGCGCAGCGCCGGTTAGTGTTGCAGCATCAATAATTAATGGCGCACCACTCTCACCTGCAGCCATTAAGCCATCAGCTAATACTAAACGCCCTTCAGCATCAGTATTTACAATTTCAACTGTAGTGCCATTTTTATACGTTAAAATGTCACCTAATTTATAAGCATGGCCAGAAATTAAGTTTTCTGCACAGCATAAAAACAGCTTAATACGTTTTTCAATACCGCGATTAATAGCCAGCGCCAAACCAGCCGTTACTGTAGCAGCACCGCCCATATCGCACTTCATGCCTAGCATACCTTCGCTTGACTTAATTGAGTAACCGCCTGAGTCAAACGTAATCCCTTTACCTACAAGCGCAGCGCTTACTGGCGCATTTGCGTCGCCTGTTGGGTTGTAATCAAGCTCAAGTAAAACTGGCGGGCGAACACTACCACGGCCAACAGCATGAATACCGATCCACTGTTGCTCTAATAATGCATCGCCTTTAATAATTTGGTAGCTCACATGCTCAGGCGCTAACGATTGAATAAATTCAGCGGCTTTTTCAGCAAGGCTTTCTGGGTAAATATCATCGGCAGTACCGTTAACCATTTCGCGAGCCCAAATAGCTGAGGTTTTTAAGTTACCTAGCTCTTTAATATCTGACTGTGCGTTGTCAACAAAGGTAACGCCATTTAACGATTTAGGCGTTACAAACCCTTGATAAAACGCCCACTGGCTTTCGGTACACCAAGTATCGCCAGTTAGTTCAACAGCTTTTACGCCTTGAGTAGCAATAGTACGCGCTGCTTTTTGAACATTTTTTAATGTTTCTTGCTCAGATAAATGAACGGTTGCCCCGTGTTCATTAAAAGATAACGACGCGTTTTCGCCCCAATGGCTTGGTGCTGACTGCTCGCTTAGTTGAACAACAAATTTTTCACTCATGTTAGAATATCCTTGCACTTAAATGTGCCACCGAGTTTACTATAGAGCGCTTGAGTTCCCAACAGCTTGAGATAAATAACATAAATTACGCTACGGAAGTTATTATGAAGTACCAACCTGCCCTGCAATCAGCCACCTTATTAAAACGCTATAAACGTTTTTTAGCTGATTTACAGCTCAGTGATGGCTCAGAGTTTACCGCCCATTGTGCCAATACAGGTAAAATGACTGGCTGCGCTGAACCCGATTTTAATGCTTTTTACTCCACCAGTACTAATAGCAAACGCAAGTACCCGCAATCGTTAGAGCTCACCCAAAATAGCTTATCGCAACTTATTTGCGTTAATACCGCAGTAGCAAATAAAGTGGTTGCTGAAGCTATAAATGCCAATCTTATTAGTGAGCTTAACAATTATGAGCAATTACAAAGCGAAGTTAAATATGGCAACGAAAACAGCCGTATCGACTTTTTACTAACCAGCGATGAGCGTCCTAATTGCTACGTTGAAGTTAAATCGGTAACGCTCTTAAGCCAAGATAACCCCCGCAGTGGCCAAGGCTACTTTCCTGATGCACCAACTCTGCGCGGGCAAAAACATATTCGCGAATTAATAGAGATGGTGGAGCAAGGTCATCGTGCAGTATTACTTTTTGCTGTACTGCATCAGGGAATAAATCAGGTAAGCGCTGCTGCTCATATAGACAATAAATATGCACAGTTACTAAATGAGGCAATTAACCAAGGCGTTGAGGTATTTGCATATAAAGCAGATATTTCTACCAATGAAATCATCTTAAAAGAGAAGCTCCCTTTTATATAATCATCATTTAATACAAAGTGTTGTAATTAGGTTTTGGTAAATACAAATATAAAGCAGCGGTAATGGGCTAAATATATAAAGTAAACTTTAAGTAACACCTTGTTTTTTAACTTTTAGCCCACATATATAGGCAAGTTTAGAAACCGATAGTGCGATTAAAAAAAGTACAAATATTACTTATCATACTTTTAAATCAATAAACGTGGTTACAGCTAATTCGATTAATTAAAAATAAATTTGCCTAGGGTATAAGATTCTGTTATTTATACCGCCGGCTAATGCTGAGGCATTAAATTAAGGATTTAGGAGAGAGTTATGCCAAACCAAAATAGATTAGGATTATTGGCTCAAGCCGGTTTAGAACCATACCAAGAAAAACCAGGTGAAGAGTATATGAATGAAGCACAACGTGTTCATTTTAAAACAATTTTAGAAACTTGGCGTAACGATTTACGCAACGAAGTTGATCGTACTAAATCGTATATGCAAGATGAAGCTGCTAACTTTCCTGATCCAGTTGACCGTGCTGCGCAAGAAGAAGAGTTCTCTTTAGAACTGCGTACTCGTGACCGCGAACGTAAACTGATCAAAAAAATTGAAAAAACAATCAACTTAATTAAAGAAGATGATTTTGGTTTTTGTGAGTCTTGTGGTATCGAAATTGGTATTCGCCGCTTAGAAGCGCGCCCGACTGCTGATTTATGCGTAGACTGTAAAACACTTGCAGAAATTAAAGAAAAGCAATCTGGACGTGGCTAATTAACTTATATTAATTAGTTATGTTTACTACAGCCGTTATTACGCCAACGCGTAAATACTGCGGTCGCTTTGCACCGTCTCCTTCTGGGCCATTACATTTTGGCTCATTAGTAGCGGCTGTAGGTAGCTATCTTGATGCTAAAGCTAACCAAGGAAAATGGTTAGTTCGCATCGAAGATATAGACACCACTCGCGTTGTAAAAGGCGCCGACACCGACATTCTAAATACCTTACAAGCCTATTCTCTGCACTGGGATGAAAACGTCGTTTATCAAACACAACGTTTAGATTTATACCAAGATGTTGTTAACTCTTTACACAATAAAAACCTTATTTATGCCTGTAGTTGCTCGCGCAAACAAATTAAAGCTATTGGCGGAATTTACCAAGGTCATTGTAAAAACCTGCACCAAGATATAACCCACAGTGCCCTGCGCCTTAGCCAAAGCTTTGCCACCAACCAATTTAACGATTTAATTCAAGGCGACATAAACGTTAATAACGCCTTTGCTGCCGAAGATTACATAATAAAGCGCAGCGATGGTTTATTTGCCTACCAGCTTGTGGTGGTAATTGACGATATAGACCAAGGGATCACGCGCATTGTTAGAGGGGCTGACCTAATTGAGCCTACCGTTCGCCAGATCAGTTTGTTTAAACAACTTAATAGCCCTGTCCCCCAATTTGCTCATTTACCCTTAGCAGTTGCAAAGCCAGGCTTTAAGCTCTCAAAGCAAAATTATGCGCCAGCAATTTGTAAGCAAAACCCTAAACCGGTACTTATCGATGTGTTCGCGTTTTTAGGCCTAGCAGTCCATAGCCAGCTTATGGACTTAAATATTGAGCAACTACTTGCATGGGGGGTAAATAACTTTAGCTTAAATCAAGTGCCAAACCTTGCTGAAATTCAAATTTAGCAGTCCACAACTCCCCGCGCGCAATAATTTAGACCTTTAAGTAAATAAAAATCGCTAAAAATGGCTTAATTTCAGTGCAGCAACTTAATTTTTAAACCTTGCTGGTATATGATAGCCGCCTAAATATATGCTATTTACATTAATCAGCCAGTAATAGGTTATAACACCTACATTTGCTGTAATTTTGATTGCAATGGCAAGTCAATCAACACCTTCTAGGAGACAGACTATTATTTCCAAGCTTTTTCAATTTTGTCGACAAATAATCGGCCCAAATGCCAGTGCCGAAAACACGGCAATAAGCAGCGAACCGCTAGTGATCTCACGAGGTGAACATGGTATTTCTCGTAAACAATTTAGCCCAAATGCAATCAAAGTTTTATACCGTTTAAAAGATGGTGGTTTTGACGCCTACCTAGTTGGTGGTTGTATTCGCGATGTATTGTTAGGTCAACAGCCAAAAGATTTTGACGTGGTAACAAATGCCACGCCAGAACAAGTTAAAAAGTTATTTAGAAACTGTCGTTTAATTGGCCGCCGCTTTCGTTTAGCTCACATTGTATTTGGTCGTGAAATAATAGAAGTAGCTACCATGCGCGGGCACCACGAAGCGCCAGAGGACAAAAACCAAATAAGCCAATCGAGTGAGCAAGGACAATTGCTACGCGACAACGTATTTGGCAGTATTGAGGAAGACGCAGAACGCCGTGACTTTTCAATCAATGCACTTTATTACTCAATTAACGATTTTTGTATTTACGATTACGCCAATGGTTTAGCCGCAATAAAAGCTAAACAAATTGAGCTAATTGGCGATCCAGAAACGCGTTACCGTGAAGATCCGGTGCGCATGCTACGTGCGGTACGCTTTGCCACTAAGCTAGATATGAAAATTGCACCAAACAGCGAAAAGCCGATGACTGCTTTAGCAAGTTTGCTAGATAACATTCCACCGGCGCGTTTGTTTGAAGAAATACTCAAACTGTTTTTAAACGGCAAAGCACAAGCTAACTACTTAATGCTGCGCAAATACGGCCTATTTAACTCACTGTTTCCAGAGCTAAACCGTATTTTAGATAATAATCCTGGCGGGCTTGAAGCCACTTTTATTGAAAACATGTTTAAAAATACAGACGATCGTATTAACGCAGATAAAAAAGTAACCCCTGCGTATGTATTTGCTGCGCTACTTTGGTTTCCGCTATTAGAGCGCACTAAAACAGTACAAAATGAAGAGCAGCTCTCTGAATACGATGCATTTTCGCAAGCAATTAATAGTGTACTTAGCGATAACGCCCAGCACATAGCTGTTCCTAAACGCTTTACTTTAGGCGCACGCGACATTTGGCATATACAGCATCGTTTAGATAAACGTGCCGGCCAACGTGCATACAGATTAACGCAGCAACCTCGCTTTAAAGCCGCATACGACTTTTTATTAATGCGTGTAGAGGCAGGAGAAACACAACATAGCGAGCTTGCTCAGTGGTGGACACAATATTTGAGCCTAGATATTAATGGCCAAAAAGAAATGGTAAGAACCTTGGGTCAGCCTGCGGGGCCAAAACCACGCAGACGCGCTCGCCGTCGTACACCTAAAAAGCCAACAGAGTAACTTCTATGCACTGTGTTTATTTAGGTTTGGGTGCCAATTTAAACTCACCAAAAAAGCAGCTTGATAACGCTATTGCCGCGCTTAAAAAGCTGCCAGATTGTGAATTTATAAGTGTTTCGCATTACTATACGAGTAAGCCCATGGGCCCACAAGACCAACCTGACTATATTAACGCCGTTGCCTGCATAAACACTACGCTTAGCCCTGAAAAGCTGCTTGATTTAACCCAAGCAATTGAGCTTGAGCATGGCCGTGTTAGAAAAGCCGAGCGTTGGGGGCCACGTACTTTAGATATAGATATGTTATTGTTTGACGCACAAACAATTAATACCGAGCGCCTTATAGTGCCTCATTATGGTTTAACTGAACGTGAGTTTGTTGTGTATCCACTGCTAGAACTTGCGCCAAAACTTATTTTACCCAGCGGCATTGCACTACACACTATTGCAAATACATTACCGCTTAACAATTTACAACAATTACCACAGTAATTAACTAAGGCTTATGCCGGTGAGAAAATTATGTCTAAAATAACAGTTTCAACTTTAAATAAAATGAAAGCAGAAAAAAATAAAATTACTGCTTTAACAGCTTATGATGCCAGTTTTGCTAAGTTATTTCATGATAACGGCGTTGAAGTTATTTTAGTTGGCGACTCTTTGGGTATGGTATTACAAGGCGGCGACGATACACTTGGCGTAACTAATCAAGATATTGCCTATCACACTCGTTGCGTACGTGCGGGTAGCCGTGAGCTGTTTGTAATTGCTGATATGCCGTTTATGACTTATTCGAGCCCCAATGACACCTGTAAAAATGCCGCTGAGCTAATGCGTGCTGGTGCTAACATGGTTAAGTTAGAAGGGGGTGAATGGCTTTTTGAGAGCATTGAAGCCCTAACTCAACAAGGTATTCCTGTGTGTGGTCATTTAGGCCTAACGCCGCAGTCGGTACATGTATTTGGTGGTTTTAAAGTACAAGGGCGTGCAGAAGAGCAAGCACTAAAAATAATTGCCGATGCTAAAGCCCTTGAAGCGGCTGGCGCACAATTATTAGTACTGGAATGCATTCCAAGCGCACTGGCAAAACGCGTTACCGACGCATTAACTATTCCTACTATTGGCATTGGCGCGGGTAATACTACCGATGGTCAAATATTAGTAATGCACGACTTAGTAGGTATTTCTGCTGGGTTTATTCCTAAATTTTCGAAAAACTTTTTACTCGAAACAGGCAATATGCCTGAAGCCGTTAAAAAGTATTGTACCGATGTAAAAAGCGGTGCCTTTCCAAGTGCCGAACACGAGTTTAAATAATGCAGTCAATTACTGAAATTAAATCATTACGTAGCCAAATTAAAGCATGGCGCCAAGCCGGATTAAGCATCGCCCTAGTACCCACTATGGGCAACTTGCACTTAGGCCACTTTTCGTTAGTCGAAAAAGCAAAAATGATGGCCGATAAAGTCGTAGTAAGCATTTTTGTTAACCCTATGCAATTTGGCGCTAATGAAGACTTAGACAATTACCCTCGTACCCTTGATGAGGACAAGCGTGGCTTAGCCGACCTTGAAACTGATATTGTATTTACGCCAAGTGTAGAGACTATTTATCCTAATGGTTTAGCTGCACAAAGCTTTGTAGATGTACCTGATATTTCATTAGGTTATTGTGGTGGTTCACGCCCAGGGCACTTTAGAGGTGTGGCAACAGTTGTTACTAAACTCTTTAATTTAGTGCAGCCAGATTACGCTTGTTTTGGCGAAAAAGACTTTCAGCAGCTACAAGTAATTAAAACTATGGCTCGCGACTTATCGATTCCGGTTGAAGTTATTGGTGTATCAACTATGCGTGAAGTCTCTGGGCTTGCTATGAGTTCGCGTAATGGTTACTTATCGAATGAGCAAAAAGACAGTGCCACCGCACTTTTTAAAGTGCTTAATAACTGCGCTGAGCAACTTAAAAGTGGTAATACTGACTTTGCTACGCTGGAAGAAACAGCCAAACAAAGTTTACAGCAAGCTGGATTAAAACCAGACTATTTTTCGATAGCTCAACGAGATACGTTAAAAGCTGCTACACTCGATGATAACAAATTTGTTATTTTAGCCGCGGCCTATTTAGGCAGTGTTAGATTAATCGATAACCTTCAGGTTGAAGTTTAATATAACCGCGACTTTCATTTAAGGATAAGCATGCATACTTTAATAAAAATGAGCGCAGTAGCCCTTACATTTATGCTATTAGCAGGTTGTCAGAATAACGCTGGAAATCCAGAGTTAAATCAATGTGCACAACAAAACTATCAATGCGAAAGTAGTTGTGAGCAACAATCAACTGGCGAAGGTTTAAAGCAGCAAGTATGCTCAGCTAAGTGTGTTGAGAGCTATAATCAGTGTAAAGCACAAGCCGAAAACTTAGGTAACATATAAGTATTAAGCTTGTACCTGAACAGTAAATATAAAAAAACCGCTCAATGAGCGGTTTTTTATTGCGTATAATTTAGTGACTTAATTTAAGCCTAACTTTTTAAGCTCAACTTCAGCCAATTTGGCTGAAAGCGGTACATAACCGTCTTTTTCTACAATTTTTTGCCCATCTTTCGACAATACCATTTTTAAAAATTCAGCTTCAATTGGTGCTAATGGTTTATTCGGGTGCTTGTTCACGTAAAGGTATAAAAAGCGCGACAGCGGATACTTACCTTGTGCTACATTTTCAAGCGTTGCATCAACAAAGTGGCTGCCTTTTTTGGCCAGTGGAACTGTGCGTACACCAGAGGTTTTATAGCCAATTCCTGAGTAGCCAATCGCGTTCAATGAAGATGAAATAGACTGCACTACAGATGCTGAACCCGGTTGCTCATTTACGTTATTACGAAAGTCGCCTTTACACAGTGCTTTCTTTTTAAAGTAACCATAAGTGCCTGATACCGAGTTACGCCCATACAATTGAATATCTTTAGCAGCCCATTCTCCAGTTAAACCTACGTCACTCCAGCGGTTAACTTGCTGCGTTGCACCGCACTTACGAGTAGATGAAAAAATAGCATCTATTTCATCAATACGTAGCCCTTCTATAGGGTTGTCTTTGTGTACAAATACCGCAAGTGCATCGATGGCAACCCGTACTTCTGTGGGTTTATAACCATGGCGTTTTTCGAATGCTTCAACTTCTTTTGATTTCATTTTACGGCTCATTGGCCCTAAATTTGCTGTGCCTTCGGTTAATGCCGGTGGCGCAGTTGATGAGCCAGCTGCTTGTATTTGAATATTTATATTTGGATAAATACGTTTATATTCTTCAGCCCAAAATGTCATCATGTTCGCTAATGTGTCTGAACCTACCGATGAAAAGTTCCCTGAAACACCACTAATTTTTTGATACTCAGGTAGTGCGTTATCCAAAGCGACTGCTTGTGCAGATACAAACGTTGTAACAGCCACACCCATTGCGGCAACTAAGTTTTTAAATTTCATGTGGGGTTCTCCAATTTGTTCGTCCCATTTTTTAACTGTGTTCACTGTAAATTGTGTAGATGACAGTGATATTACCCTTAAATGACACTTTTATGACTTGCCACTTGTTTGTACTGTGCTGCTCATAGGTACTATTTTATTACTTGAAAAATCAAAAGAAAAACACGAACCTTGACCCAAAACACTACTAATCTTTAACTGGCTATTGTGGCGAGTTAATACGTGTTTGGTAATTGCGAGCCCAAGGCCTGAACCACCTGTAGTGCGACTGCGCGCTTTATCTACCCGGTAAAAGCGCTCCGTTAAACGATTTATATGCTCAGGCGCAATACCATCACCATTATCGGTTACGCTAAAGCAAGCTCGATCGTTTTGACGCTGCCAACATATTGTTATTTTTCCGCCTGGTTTAGTGTAATGAATGGCGTTAAAAACTAAATTAGAGAATGCACTGCGCAGTTCATCTGCTGATCCGCTAATATCTAAGGAAGTATCAATATTAAAAATAAGCTGATGCTTTTTTTGCTGATTAATTGAGTTAGCTTCTGTTTGAATATAGTTAAGTAGTAAGGGTACATTAACCGCTTTATCGTTATTTTGCTTACGCGCACCTTCTATACGTGATAGTGATAGCAGCTGAGTAACTAAACTGTCCATGCGTTTGCATTGCTCAAGCATAGTATTTTGGGCTTTATTCCACATTGCGGGCGGTGGCATCATGTCGCTATCCATCATCTCAAGATAGCCTGTAACCACCGTGAGCGGAGTTCGCAGTTCATGCGACACATTGGCAACAAAGTCTTTGCGCATTTGTTCTAGTTGCTTTAAGCGGGTTACATCGCGTACTACTACCATTAACTGTGTGCTGGCATAGGGCATAACTCTAAACTCAAGTATTTGCTCTATGTTATGACCACTTTCAAGCTCCAGTGGCTCGGTAAATTGGCCGCGGTGCATATACTTAGCAAATTTAGGTTCACGAATTAAGTTATCCAGACGCTGCCCTTGATCTGTAGGCCACTGCAAGCCTAATACTTTTAATGCCAGTTGATTACACCAATAAATGGTTAAATCATTTTGCAGCACTATCACCGCATCAGGAATGGCTTCAGCACCATCACGAAAGCGATGAATTAATGCCGATAGTTCATTACGCTTTTTACGATTACGATGCTGCAGCTGATAAATACCTTCGAATACCTGCTCCCATGCGCCCTCTCCTTCGGGCGGGTTAAAGCTTTGTTGATTAAGCAACCAATCACTTAAACGATAAAGTTGGTAGTAGTGCCAAATAAGTAGCGAAAATGAGCCTAAAAATAACAACAAAAATGGGGCACCTACTAACAGCCCTATTAGCAGTAAAGGTATAAAATAGATAAACAGCCGTTTAACTAAGGTGCGTTTATTAATAACTCTATACATACACTGTTACCTTAAAGTCGCTATCCATTGGTACTTAGTTAAGCTGCAAGTACATTATAATTTACTTGAAAAGCGATAACCTGCTCCGCGTACCGTTTGCACTAAGCGGTCATGCCCTAAGGGTGAAATAGCTTTACGTAAGCGGCGAATGTGTACATCAACCGTACGGTCTTCAACGTATACGTTAGTACCCCAAACTTGATCAAGTAATTGCTCACGGCTATATACGCGCTCGGTGTGGGTCATAAAAAAGTGTAGTAATCTAAATTCGGTAGGCCCCATATCAAGCTCACTGCCACCTGAGGTAACGCGGTGCGAAATAGGATCAAGGCGCAGGCCATGTACGTCAATTGCTTCTTCTAATGAGGTGGGCGACACACGACGTATAACCGCTTTAATGCGGGCCATGAGTTCTTTGGGCGAAAATGGCTTAGTAACATAGTCATCGGCACCTACTTCTAGGCCGCGTACTTTGTCTTCTTCTTCGCCACGAGCGGTGAGCATAATAATGGGAATAGCGCGCGTGTATTCATTTTGTTTAAACTTTTTAGCAATTTGAATTCCGCTACCCCCTGGTAACATCCAATCGAGTAATACCATATCTGGGTATGGCTCTACCATTGCCGCAATAGCAGAGTCGTAATCTTCTGCTTCAATTGCCTGAAATCCATTTTGTTCTAAAACAAAAACCAACATTTCTCTGATCGGTGCTTCATCATCAACGACTAATACTTTACGTGACATTCCATTTATCTCTTAGCTATCGAATTTGTTTTCATTATTATGACTAAGTATGACACTTTTATGAAAACCTAGCGCGTAAGTTAATATAACAGTAAAAAAACACAAAATAGTGACAAAATAAATATTTACACGCAATTATAGCGATAAAGCAAAGCGTATAGCAGGATCATTATTTTACTAACATTGTGTGTTAAAGCAGCCAACTTTGTTCACTTAAATAGCATACGCTAACCTAGTAATACAATTATGATCTGCATTGTGATGATCTTAAATTAAAAGATCAGAGTTTTATTAAGCAGATCCGTTTTGGGATCACTATTATACCCAGTGAAATAGCTAAGTTGATGATTGTTTGTACTATTCTTTTATTTAATAATGAATTTAAGTGTCAACTAGGGCTAAAATACCCGTTTACTTAGTAAAGTAATGATCTCAAACTGATCACGTTAGTAATTCAGTGATCCTAATTACCTGCTGTTAGTAAGATATTGATCCCTAAACGGCATAAAAAAAGCCAGTGACAATGCAACTGGCTTTAGTAAAAAGTCTAAAATGATCAATTATTTAATGCGTGGGTCTAACTCGCCGCTTAAATACTTAAGATGCATTTCATCTAATGAAATTGGTTTAATTTTGCTAGCTTGGCCTGCTGTACCAAACGACTCATAACGCGAAATACAAATATCGGTCATGGCTTGAGTTGCTGCCGCTAAAAATTTACGCGGATCGAAGTTTGCCGGATTAAGCGCCAAATGGCGACGCACCGCACCGGTAGATGCTAAACGTAAGTCTGTATCAATATTAACTTTACGTACGCCAAACTTAATCCCTTCAATAATTTGCTCTACTGGCACACCGTAAGTTTCTGGAATTTCGCCACCGTACTGATTAATTATTTCTAACCATTCTTGTGGAACCGATGATGAGCCATGCATTACTAAGTGAGTATTTGGAATACGTGCATGAATTGCTTTAATACGATCAATCGCTAAAATATCATCCGTTGGTGGACGAGTAAATTTATACGCACCGTGCGATGTACCACAAGCAATTGCCAGCGCATCAACATGGGTTTTATTTACAAAGTCAGCCGCTTCTTCTGGATTAGTTAGCATTTGCTCAGTGGTTAATTTACCCTCTGCGCCAATACCATCTTCTTCGCCTGCTTCACCTGTTTCAAGCGAACCTAAAACACCCAGTTCGCCTTCAACAGAAACACCACACGCATGTGCCATTTCTACAGTTTTACGGGTTACTTCTACGTTGTATTCGTAGCTTGAAGGTGTTTTACCATCGCTCAATAATGAGCCGTCCATCATTACTGATGAAAACCCAAGTTGAATTGAACGCTGACATACACCCGGTGATGTACCGTGATCTTGATGCATAACCACTGGAATATGTGGCCACTCTTCAACCGCTGCTAAAATCATATGACGAATAAATGGGGCACCAGCATAAGCACGTGCGCCTGCAGAACCTTGCACAATTACAGGGCTATTGGTTTTGTCAGCCGCTTCCATTATTGCGCGCATTTGCTCTTGGTTGTTAACGTTAAAAGCAGGTACGCCATAACCATGCTCAGCGGCATGATCCAGAAGTTGTCGCATACTGATTAAAGCCATTGGGTTTTCTCCAATTTTTTGATAGCAGTTCTCTGCCATCTAGTTTGAACGGATGTGTTAGTTTGGCGCAATCACTGCGCCACGAATTAGTACTGATAAACAGTAACTAACGCGTAAAATTAATTATTAAATTAGGGTGAGAGGTATTTAATAATTAATTATTGCGGATGAAGTAACCTCCATCCGCTTACGCCTAAATAAAATAAATTACTTAGCGCGCGATTCTAGCATCTCAACTGCTGGTAGCTTTTTGCCTTCTAAAAACTCTAAAAACGCACCACCACCAGTAGAAATATACGATATTTTATCGCTAATGCCGTACTTATCAATTGCCGCTAAGGTGTCGCCACCGCCTGCAATCGAAAACGCATTTGAATTAGCAATAGCTTGGGCAATAGCACGAGTACCGTTACCAAATTGGTCAAACTCAAACACGCCAACAGGGCCATTCCATACTACAGTACCTGCATTAGCAATTATTTTTGCCAGCTTGTTTGCTGTATCTGGGCCAATATCAAAAATCATATCGTCGCTGGTAACTTCACTTACATCTTTAAGTGTTGCTACTGCTGAGTCTGAAAACTCATTACCTACAACAACATCAGTCGGTACTGGAATTTCACCATTGTTAGCAACAGCCGCTGCGCATAAGCGATTCGCTTCATCCATTAAATCAGCTTCGTAAAGCGATTTACCAACAGGATAACCCGCCGCCGCAATAAAGGTATTAGCAATACCGCCACCGGTTACTAGCTGATCAACAATTTTTGATAGTGAATCAAGCACTGTTAATTTAGTAGACACTTTTGAACCACCCACAATCGCCACTAATGGGCGAGCTGGGTTATCAAGTGCTTTGCCAAGAGCTTCAAGCTCTGCCGATAATAATGGCCCTGCACACGCAACATCTGCAAATAAACCTACGCCATGGGTAGAGGCTTGTGCGCGATGCGCCGTACCAAATGCATCCATTACGTAAACATCACATAATGCTGCAAGTTGTTTAGATAGCGCTTCGTCGTTATTTTTTTCGCCTTTGTTAAAGCGTACGTTCTCAAATACCACCACTTCGTTATCAGCAAGTTCAACACCGTTTAGGTAGTCTTTTTCTAAACGTACTGTTTGCTCTAGGGCATCGTTTAAGTAATTAACGACAGGAGCAAGAGAAAACTCTTCGTCATATTCCCCTTCCGTAGGGCGGCCAAGGTGTGACATAACCATTACTTTTGCGCCTTTTTCAAGGGCTAACTTAATTGTTGGTAGCGCCGCACGAATACGCGCATCTGACGTCACTTTACCTGCTTTAACGGGTACATTTAAATCTTCACGAATTAATACACGCTTGCCGTTTAAATCTAAATCTGCCATTTTTATGACCGACATGAACATCTCCTTAGTTAACGATACTAAACCCAATAAAAGGCGGTTATTTTATATTAGTTATTTTTTCTAACGCGACCATTGCACGCGCAGTGTCGAGCATTCGATTAGCAAAACCCCACTCGTTATCGCACCAAACTAGTAACTTTATCAGTCGTTTATGACTAACTCGTGTTTGGGTACCATCTATAATACAAGAATGTGGATCATGATTAAAATCAATCGATACTAGTGGCTCTGCGGTGTAACTTAAAATGCCTTCAAGGCGATCTTTAGCTTGTGCTTTAAGCGCGCTATTTACTGCATTTAAATCTACATCGGTATTAACCGTTACACTTAAATCCATAGCCGTTACGTTAATAGTAGGCACGCGTACAGCAATGGCTTCAAAGCGGCCTTTAAATTTAGGTAAAATACGGTCTATACCGCGGGCTAGTTTTGTATCAACTGGAATAATAGATTGACTGGCTGCGCGTGTACGGCGTAAATCGTGGTGGTAGGCATCAATTACCGGCTGATCGTTCATCGAGGCATGTATTGTGGTAATAGCACCCGATTCAATACCAAATGCATCATCTAACACTTTAATAACCGGCACTACACAGTTAGTAGTACACGAACCATTAGAGACGATAGTGTGCTCTGGTTTTAGCTCATCGTCATTAATACCATAAACAATAGTGGCATCAACATCGTTATCAGCTGGATGCGAAAACAACACTTTTTTAGCGCCTGCGGTTAAATGTAGCTGTGCATGTTCGCGCGAGTGATAAACCCCAGTACATTCAAGTACTACGTCTACACCTAAGGTTTTCCAAGGTAATTCCGCCGGATTTGGCTCACAGAAAAGAGCAATAGCATCGCCTGCTACGCTAATGGTGTCCTCACCAAGCTTTACAGGAAAAGAGAAACGACCATGAGAGGTGTCGTATTTTAATAAGTGAGCAATAGCTTCAGGGTCAGCAAGTTCGTTAATCGCAACAATTTTTATCTCGTTGCTCAAACCTGATTCGTATAACGCGCGGACAATATTTCGACCAATACGACCAAAACCATTAATTGCAAGTTTGATTGCCATGAAATATAAAATCCACTCTTTTGCGTGCAGATAAAGGCAATATGCCTTTTAGATGGCGGTATTGTAATCGACCTTGAGCTTTATTATAAGAGGGAGCGATTAGAAACTTTAAATAAATGATAAGTTAAAAATTAAATATTAACTTATAAGCTGCTAGAGGCTCGGCTATAGCTAAGGTAATAACCTTAGCTATAGCCGAAGCAGTTAAATTTTATGTAGTGTTACTCTAATTAATAGCTACACCCTAGCAGCTAAAACTTAATTATTACCATAGCCATTTATTAAAGTTATTTATCACCTAAATACTCTGCCATTATTTGTTCAATTTTTTGATCTTCTGCAAGCCTTAATAAAACTAAGTTAACGTCGTTAACTAGTTTACTGTCGGCTCTAAATGCGAAGCCGTAACCTTGCTTATAATACTCCGCACTTGGAATATGAATATTCTCTGCTTTATGTTTATTTTTATAAAACAACAATTGTGGACGGTCAAAAACAACGCCATCCACACTTTTATCTTTTAGTCTTTCCATGGCTTGGCTTAGGTTATTTACCAATACTTTTTGGCCTTGATGTTCTTCAATAAAGCCTATAGCTGGCGAGCCTGCTGATGCTGCAATTTTTTTACCTGGAAATTGTTCAACTTGTGTAATAGTAGAACTGCTAAAGCTTGATACGGTAAGAGTACTGGCAATACCTGCAATCATTGATGTAGCAAAAATTAATGAAATAATCATCCAACAACCAGCTACAACTCGGCCTTTTAAGCTCACCGGTGCCATGTCGCCATAACCTGTTGTACTCATAGTCACTATGGCTAGCCACATACCGTTAGCTATCCCTCTTTTTGGATCTGCAGGAAACTGCTCTGGAGAATGTTTGCGCTCAGCAAGCCAAAAGAGCAGCCCAACAATGGCCAGCAAAGATAAAAATATGGCAACAGCAATTAGTAATTGTATGCTAAAAAAAGGTTTTATTTTACCCCAAATACTGGCATTTTCATCGCGCGAGGCAATAGTAAGGCTCGATTGGTAATAAGGCTGAGAAAACAGAAACTTTTCCACTCGCTCCGAGGTAATACTAATCGGCCCAGCAAGTAAATCAACTTCGCCTTGCTGCAAAGCGGTAAGTGCCTCATCAACCGTAGTAAAATATTTATATTGGTATTCCCAATTTTTTTTATCGGCTATATTTTCCCAAATTGTAAGTGAAATCCCCTCTAGTGAATTATTTTGGGGATTGTGTATAACAAAGGGAGCATCCCCCGCTACACCAACGGTCAAACCTGTCTCTGGCAAAGCACTTTGAGCATGCACCGATAAGGTTAAAATTGCCATAAGGCTTAAAGCGCCTACACGTAATGAATTTAATATTTTTGTTAGCATAAAAACTCAATTGTTTGGGGTGATGTGAATAGCTTATAAGCTCACAAACATACTAATAGAATATGTATAAGGTTACGAAAGTGTAAAATAGTTTCAAGCTAAGGTCAAAAATAGCTTGATTTAGCGCTTAATTTTCAGATGGTAGCCTTAGCTTTCAGATAAAAATAAAAGCCAAGTACGGTGTTTAAAATGCATAAACACTATTTATTAAAGAGGTTAAGAGTGCATAAAGTAGTGATTTAAATCGTAGCAAATAAAGCTAGCAACTAAACAAGCTCCCTCACTTTTAATCCTCTGCCACTACTTATTTGATGGCACTGCGCCAAAAATAACTCTGCTGTGGCTTGTGCGTCGGTAAGTGCGTGATGACAATGATAACTAGGCAGTTCGTAGCGATTACGACATTCGTTTAACGTTAAATCATCTTGCTTTATTTCGACGCCTTGATGTTGCAGGCGCTTTTTTTCTATTTGTAAGGTGCAGAGTATTAGTTTTGGCCGCGTAGTAATATTGGCATTTTTAAGCGCTGGTTTTAAAAAACCCCAGTCGAGCATGGCATTATGAAACACTAAAATACAGTCATTAAAGTGCTCACTAAGGTGCTCTAAAATACTATGTAAACTTTGCCCTGCAGCTACATTATCATTATTAATGCCGTGATAAACTGGGCTTTGTGCCAAGTTTTTAACCTCTTTATTAATTAAATGCTGCGACTGACTCATTTTTATACATTGATTTTCTATAACCACCCAAGCTAGCGACACTATTTCGTGCTGCTTGGCGTCAAGCCCAGTTAGCTCTAAGTCAATCACTAGGTAGCGCTGCTTTAAAGCAGCATGTGCCAGTAGCTGTCGCCTTTTAAAATAACGGGTAATTAAGCGCTTAACCATAATGTTTATTACTCGCTTTGTCCGCCGCTTTTTTATAAACAGCCATGCTATAAGCTACCACGGGCAAATTTAAACACAGCGGCTTGCTGCGCTTGTTTTACCAGATAAAATGCTTCTTTGAGTTGGTGGCGCTCTAAAGAGTTTAATTGGTCGGGGTTAATACAATTACTGGGCAGCCCTTCTTGATTTATTTGCGTGCTTAATCGCAGCTGGGTTAAAAAACGCCAGCAATCTTTTAGGTTATAAATATCTTCTTTGCTGAGTAAAGTGTGTTTTAACAATGCGTCTAAACGCTCTTGGGTATTGGCACGGCGAATCCCCGCTCTTAATGCATATAAACGCACTATGTCGTTAATTATTACTACGCCACGTTTTTTTAAGTCGATATATTTATAGTTTTTTTCTGTTTTTTCGGTTTTAAAATTATTAAACAAGCCTATAGGCACGCTGTTTGAGTCAATGTCGTTGGCCATGGCGGCGTAAAATAATTCGTTGCGTGACATGTGCGTAAGTTGCTCATAAAACTTACTATAAAGTGTGTGTGAGCCTTCGATAAAGCGTAAATCAAAAAATATTTTACAGTTGAGCATGGCTTGAGGGGTTGGGCTGCTTATCCATTTAAAAAAGCGCTCGCGCCAGTCACTAATACTCATTCGGCACAACTCGCTACTGGCCATTATATTGCCAGGGCAACGTCTAATGCCGCACTCTACTAAGTTTTCGCAAACATATTCCCCCATGCCTTTAAAGTAGGCTAACTCATCGTCATTTAAACCATCGGGTAATAATAAGCCATTATCTTGATCTGAATGTAGAGTTTGTTCTTCACGGGCTTGCGAGCCAAAACAAATAAAACTAAAACTACTTGGTGCTACTCCATGTTCTTGTTGATACAAATAAATTAGCCGCGAGGTGAGTGCATCGGTTAGGCCACTGAGTAATTTGCCAATTAGCGATATGTCGTCAATATTGTACGAAAAGCCGCGTAGCAACTCTGGGATCTCTTTGGCGTAGCGTTTTAAATCGGCAATAGCACGCGCTTTATAAATACGACCTATAAGTTGTACCGGGTCGCTTTTTTGCTGGCGTAATAAATCGGTACTGGTGATCATTCCCAAAGGTTTGTGGTTTTCGTCAAGTACTGGAATATGATGAATATTATGTTTAAGCATTAAGTGTAGCGCTGAAAACACCCGGTTATTTTCAAAAATAAACTTGGGTTTTGCTGTCATTATGCTGCTTACGCTTTGCTGAGGATCAACTTCATCTGCCAGTACCCGATTACGCAAGTCGCGGTCGGTTACTACCCCAACTAAGTGCGCATCTTGGGTGATCATAATAGATGACACACCATACTCTTGCATTTGTTTTGCCGCGTGGCGAATACTCGAATCTGGCGTTAAAGTAATGGCTTTTCGGGTCATTAACTCTGATATTTTCCTCTCCGACCAGCTTTCTGTTTTACTTTTATAATGTGATGAGAGTAGGCGGTTTGCATGAGCGCGAACAAAATATTGTTCAAACGGTTTATATTCGCGGCGCAAATAATCAAACGACTCCTGAGGCAGCATATACACTATGCCCTCTTTTTGTACTTCTAACCTGTTTTGCATCGCCTCACCGGTTAATAGCGACGGAAAACCAAAATAATCACCTTGTGCTAAACGCGTAACTATATCGCCTTTACTATCCACTAAATCGTATAAACCTGAGCGAATTAAAAATAACTTAGGGTGATCACTTTGCAGCCATTGTGCTTGGTTTTCACGGTTGAGGTAAGCAATATCAAGGTGCTTTACAAAATAGCTGCAAGCACTCGCCTCAAGCATGCTAAACGGGGCCTGCATAGTTACAAACTGGGTTATATCTTGCTGCTCTGCACTCATAGTTACGCTCGTTAAGTGATTTATATAAGGTTTAATGTAATCATTTATTAAACAAATAAAAAGCCCGACTTAAGTCGGGCTTTTGGTACTTTTATTGCCTGTTAAGCAAATAGACTTAGTGATCGTGAGCTTCACTAGATCCTTTAGGATTACGAATACCTTCAACCAACTGTTGAATTTCCAGTGGTGTCGGTTTAGTAAATTTAAGTACTATTGCAGCAACTGCAAAGTTAATTATCATACCCACTAAGCCAATACCTTCAGGTGAAATACCTAAAAACCAATGCTCGGCACTATTAAGCTCTGGGCTAACAAATTTAAAGTAAATAATATAGCCAGCGGTAAAACCAATACCCGTTACCATGCCAGCAATTGCACCTTCTCTGTTCATTGCTTTAGAGAATATACCCATAATAATAGCTGGGAAGAAACTCGCTGCCGCTAAGCCGAAGGCAAATGCAACCACCGATGCCACAAACCCTGGCGGGTTAATCCCAAAGTAGGCGGATATAACAATAGCGACCATGGCAGCTAACCTCGCTGCGAGTAACTCTTGCTTATCGCTAATATTAGGCTTAAGGGTTCGCTTGAGTAAATCGTGCGATACGGAGGTAGAAATAACTAACAGTAAACCTGCGGTTGTTGATAATGCTGCTGCAATACCACCGGCAGCAACTAGGGCAATAACCCATGCTGGTAAGTTAGCAATTTCTGGATTAGCAAGTACCATAATGTCGCGGTCAACATCTACTTCATTAGCACTGTTTGGATCGTCAATGCTGCCTGAAGTGTAAAACATTTTGCCATCACCATTTTTATCATTAAAAGTAATTAAGCCGGTACGTTCCCAGTTTTTGATCCACGTTGGTGCTTGTGCATACTCTGTACCGCTACCATCTTTACCGTTAATAGTATCAACCATGTTTACGCGAGCAAATGCAGCAACTGCTGGTGCTGTAGTATAAACAATAGCAATAAACACTAAGGTCCATGCCGCTGATATACGCGTATCTTTAACGCGAGGTACAGTGAAAAAGCGAACAATTACATGTGGTAAACCTGCAGTACCCACCATTAATGCACCGGTAATAGCAAATACATCAATCATACTCTTAGAGCCTTCGGTATACTGAGAAAAGCCCAATTGCGAACTTATGCCATCTAGCTTATCAAGTACATAAGCACCTTCTCCGCCAATTAATGTGGCACCAAAACCAGTTTGTGGCAAAAAGTGACCTGTCATCATCATAGAGATAAAAATAGCCGGTACTAAGTAAGCAAATACCAACACACAATACTGTGCAACTTGCGTATATGTAATGCCTTTCATACCACCTAAAACAGCATAAAAGAATACAATAACCATACCTATGTATACACCGGTTTCAATTTCTACTTCTAAAAAGCGAGAAAAAACCACGCCTACGCCACGCATTTGCCCTGCAATGTAGGTAAAACAAATGAATATGGCACAAAAAATAGCAACTAAACGCGCTGTACGTGAGTAGTAACGGTCGCCAATAAAGTCTGGCACAGTAAACTTGCCGAATTTACGTAAGTAAGGCGCTAAACACATGGCAAGTAATACATAACCACCTGTCCACCCCATTAAGTAAACGCCGCCGTCGTAACCCGCAAACGAAATAATACCCGCCATTGAAATAAACGACGCCGCGCTCATCCAATCGGCAGCGGTTGCCATACCATTAGCTAAGGGAGGTACGCCGCCACCCGCTACATAAAACTCTTTAGTTGAACCCGCTCGGGCCCAAATTGCAATGCCGATATAAAGCGCGAAGCTTAAACCAACAATTAAAAACGTGAGTGTTTGAACATCCATTGCTTAGCTCCTATTCGTCTACGCCATATTTTTTATCTAACGTATTCATTTTGACTACGTACACAAAAATCAAAGCCACAAAGGTATAAATTGAACCTTGCTGGGAGAACCAGAAGCCAAGTTTAAACCCAAAAAAACGTACTTCATTAAGTACATCAACCAGTAATATGCCAAAACCAAATGACACGACAAACCACACTGCTAATAATTTAAATAACAGTGAAATATTTTCCGCCCAATAAGCTTTTGCTTGTTCTTCATCTTTAAAAGCCATTTTTATTTTCCCCTTTAAGCATCACTAAAAAGTAATGAGTGGTTTATTTTTCATCTACCAATTTAGCAACGCAATGCAAATATTGAATTGCGACCATAGTCGTAACAGCCTGTTAACCTTTTGGCGAAAAACCAGTATTTAGCTGATATTAAAATTAAAAAGCATTATTTTTCAGCTATTTAAAACCTTACTCAGATCCCACCCGTTAACATTTTGATAAAATTTAGATTGCATGCGACATTAGTCTTATACTGTATTGCTATAATTTAATGTTTATAAATAGCAATTAAAAACAACAGCTTAAACTTATAAATAAATATCGCACCCACACTTAATTCAAGCTCTGGTATTGTGTATAGTCCATGCTAGTTGAGTGCATATTCAAAAAGGTTTAATAAATACATGACTGCCGTACTAATTTTTGTTGCTTTGAGCTATATAGGAGTGCTGTTTTGGCTCGCAAGTTGGGGCGATAAAACCACGCCTTTGGCTAAGCGTATTAGTCATCATCCTTTTGTGTATGCATTTTCACTAGGCATTTATTGTACATCTTGGACCTACTACGGCTCGGTAGGAACTGCAGCCACAAGCAGTTGGAGTTTTTTGCCCATACTACTAGGCCCCGCATTATTATTTTTTTTCGGCCAAGGTTTTTTACGTAAATTAGTTTTAGTGAGCAAAAAACAAAATATTACCACCATTGCCGACTTTATTTCTGCCCGTTATGGCAAGCGCCAAACCACCGCTATTATGGTGACTTTAATCGCGCTATTAGCGACTATTCCGTATATTGCGCTGCAATTAAAAGCGCTCAGTTCGAGCTTTTTACTGCTACAAACAAGTAATAAAATATCTGGAGATATAGTCGCCCTGTCGGCAACCTTAATTATGGCGTTATTTGCAATATTTTTTGGCACTCGAAAAGTTGATGTCACTGAATATCGTTCAGGGCTAATGCTTGCTGTAGCGTTTGAATCTCTCATAAAATTAATTGCACTCATGGCTGTAGCTGGGCTGGCTGTGTATTCTTTATTTAACTTACCTGAGTCTTATGCTAACCAAGTAGACGAGCCTTTGTGGACACACTGGGCCGACTTTGACTTTTTTAGTTTTAACTTTGTTGGTCAGTCATTAATGGCTGCGGCGGCTATTATTTGCCTACCGCGTCAGTTTCATGTGACCGTGGTCGACAATCAAGACAAGCGTCATTTATTTACCGCGCGCTGGGCGTTTCCACTGTACTTATTACTTACCGCAGCAATGATTTTTCCAATAGCAACTGCCGCTATTCACCCAGAAATAGGCCGTAGTTTTTCACCCGACAGCTTTGTGTTAGCCCTGCCAATGCTGCACTATAATGCCTTTTTAACCACCTTCGTTTTTATTGGTGGCTTGTCGGCTGCCACTGCTATGATAGTGGTAGCAACACTCACTTTAAGTACTATGATTTCAAACGATGTAGTACTGCCCCTAATACTGCGTCGCAAATTTAAACGCAACTTAATAACCACCAGCTATAGATCGAGAATACTATTAGTACGACGCTTTGCTATTGCCGGTATTTTAACCTTGGCTTATTTTTATCAGCATTGGTTTGGTCACGGAAGTGCATTAGCGAGCATGGGCCTGGTGGCATTTTCGTTAGTAACCCAATTATTACCCGCTATTGTAGGTGGTTTATATTGGCGAAAAGGCCATGCTTATGGCGTTTATGCGGGCTTACTTGCAGGCTTTATATGCTGGGTGCTGTTTTTAATGCTGCCTATTTTAGATGCTGGCAACACGCTAAATAACGAGCTACAACAAACCCTTATGACCCGCGGCACGCTGATTGCGTTATTTGCTAACATAGGTTGTTATATTAGCTTTTCGTTAGGGGCTGAGGAGCGATTAATTGATAAAATTCAGGCTGCTGCATTTGTTAACCCAAAAGATCAGACTATTTTATCAAAGCGTTTAAATAAAGATGTTAAAGCCACAGTATACGACTTTAAAATACTGCTACAGACCTTTTTAGGTATTCAGCGCAGCCAGCAAGTATTAGCCAATTATGCCCTAGCCCATCATTTAAGTGACAACAACGCGCACCCCAAACCTGAGTTTATTGCTTATTGCGAACGTGCGTTAACCGGTGTGCTTGGTGCATCGTCGGCTCAGGCATTAGTGCACACTGTATCGTCTGGTAAGCGCATGGCATTTGAAGAAGTGGTTAACTTTTTTGATGAAACCACCCAAGCACTGCAATTTAACCAAAACTTATTGTTTACCTCGCTTGAAAACTTAAGCCATGGTCTTTCTGTGGTCGACAAAGATTTAAAACTTGTTGCTTGGAATAAACGCTATAGCGAAATGTTTAATTACCCTGAAGGCTTTTTAGAAGTGAGCCAACCGGTAGAAGACATAATACGTTATAACGCAGAGCGTGGTGAATGTGGTCCAGGCGAAATAGAACGCCATGTAGATAAGCGGGTTCGTCATTTAAAAAATGGCACCTCGCATCATTTTATTCGCCACCGCCGCAACGGCCAAGTGTACGAAATGATAGGTAACCCTTTGCCTGATGGCGGCTTTGTTACCAGCTTTTCAGACATAACAACACATATTAATACTCAAAATGCGCTGGAAGAAATTAATATCGATTTAGAAAACCGCATCGAGGCGCGTACTCAAGAAGTACAAACCATTAATAAAGACCTTCAAGCGCAAATAGATAGCCGAGTCCAAACTGAGCAGGCGCTAACTTTAGCCAAACGTGAGGCCGAAAAAGCCAACGACAGTAAAACCCGCTTTTTAGCACTGGCGAGCCACGATATTTTACAGCCATTAAATGCCGCGCGCTTATACCTTGCCGCCATCGACGAAAAGCAGCTCAATAGCACTAATCAAAATAATCTTGATAAACTAGGAGACAGCCTAGACTCTACCGTGCATTTAATGTCGGCTCTGCTCGAAATAGCCAAGTTAGAACAAGGCGCAATGGCGCCTACACCACGCCACTTTTGTATTGACGATATTTTGCAACCGCTTAAAAGCGAGTCGAGTATTTTACTCAGTGTAAAAGGGTTATCGTTCAAAGTGCTTTCTAACCAACAAATAGTGCACAGCGATATTACTTATTTACGACGCATTATCCAAAACCTGCTCTCTAATGCAATTAAGTACACACAAAGCGGTAAAGTTTTAATTGCCTGTAGAAACCGTAAACATAGCCTGCGCATAGAAGTATGGGATACAGGACAAGGGATCAGTGAAGCAGAGCAAGCTAAAATTTTTAATGACTTTTACCGGGTTGAGGCTGGCGACAATAAAGGCATAGGCTTAGGTTTAGGAGTAGTAAAAAGAATGGCTGACTTACTCAGCTTACCGCTTGATGTATGCTCAGTGCCTAATAAAGGCAGCCGCTTTAGTATTGAAGTACCTTATGGTGATGCAAAATTTGTACAGCATAAAAGTATTGCTAATAGTGTAATGGAAAACCGCGCCGCCATTAATATTGTTGCCGTTGACGACGATCCTGCCAATCTAGCTGCCATGGCAAGCTTACTCAACAAATGGCAAGCCAATTACACCTTATTTGATAACGTTGAACAGGTGCTTGCGCACGCTAATGAGCACAGCGCACCCGATGTGATTTTAATGGATTACCAGTTAGGTAATGATTGCGACGGCATAACACTTATAAAAACCCTGAGAGATATTTGGCAACACCAAGTCCCTGCTATCTTAATAACAGCGGTGCGCGATGAAGAGCTTAAACTAGAAACTAAAGCGGCTAATATTCATTACCTAAGTAAGCCTATTAAACCGGGCAAACTAAAAGCGCTGCTAAATCACAGCACTTAAATATTACACCCAGCCTGCTAGTAATAGCGGGCTGGGTTTTCCTTTGCTTTATTTTATAAAGGCTTAAGCCAGATTAGCGCGGCTTCTCAGCTTTTGAAACAACCAGCTCAGCCCCACTAAAGATAACCCTAATCCAATAAACGATATCGCTTTTAGTAAACCTGTTAAGTTTGCCATATCGATTAAAAATACTTTTAAAATAACCGCGGCCAATAAGCCTAAACCTACTTTTTGTATTAGTAGCTGATTTTTAAGATGGCCCACAATAACCGTACTTGCTCCCAGTACTAGCCAAATAATAGAATAGCTGTAAAGCTCAGCGTTACCTACCCCCTTAGATAAGTAAATATACGCCCCTTGCCAATATTGACGAATTAAACTGTTAATTGCCAAGAAGGTAAATGCCCCCGCAATTGCGAGAACTATTGCAATTACCTTAGTATTTATAGCTTTGCTATTTATAGTTTTAAGTAACCTTGCTAACCACAAAGTTAACCCTGCAGGTACTAACCATAATAACAATAACCAGTTAAATATTGGCGTTGTACCAATATCTATTGCACTCAATAACGGATTGTCGTCAACTAAGGTTTTTAGTGCAAACACACCAGCTAAGCCCGCCAATGCAAAGCCGCCAATGCGATACAGTTTTGCTAAACTCCCTGCTATTCGCGCGCGATATAAATACACACAACCTAACCCAAGCCAGTTACAAACCAGTAATACTTGCTCGTAAAAACTCAATGAATCAAATTGTGGATAATGCCCTACTAGCTGATAACTGGTTTCGGTGGTAATAAATAATGCCAAGCAATGCAGCGCTGCACCTTCTAGCCATAACTGCATTTTTGATGTGTTAAAACATCTTGCTGCAACATAAAATAGCACCGTACACAGCGGGTACACCACTATACTCCAGTGCAAACCAAAAATAGTAAGAGCCTCGTAACTTGGTGTCCAAGGTGAGAAAGTTAGTCGCAATAATAATGCTGCCACCAGTGCTTTAATAGGCCAATGTGGCATAGGTATGCTGTGGCGTTTGATCAGCAAGCTAATCAATAACACTTGAATAGCCAGCGCTATAGTTAAGCCACTGTCGTTTAATAGCATAGTAATCGCGAGCGTAATATTAGCATTTGCTGCTATCCAGTAGGTAAAACGCTGATACAAACTAGCACTGTGCTGCGCACTTTTTATTAAAACAGCACTACCAACAAGTAATATAACTGCCCAAAGCGGATACGCTGTACTTAACGCTGAATTAGGAATAAGTGCGTATAACGTGGCTATCATTAAAAAGAAACTAAATGCGCCGGTAATATGAAATGCCAAGCGCTTAGGAAACTTACGACCAAAATAAAGGCCATAAGCAGTCAAAGTAAAACCTAGTATTAAACCTAGTCCATATTCTTGTTTAAATATAAACAAGGCATCATCAAAATCAAAAGTTTGCTGGGTACTGACTAAAACGACCAGGGCTATGACTAAACACACAGCTTGCCATAAATCCCAGCGGCTATTTTTTAATACTAAAAACAGCATTAGCACTAAAGTTATTAAGCTAAATATCTGAAACTGCACGTCGAACCTATGCAATAGCATCATCAAAATAAACGGTGCGGTAAACACTAACATTAACGGGTGATCGGGCAGTACATTAATTAAACGCTTTAAGCTGTGCGGGCGAAACTCAATTAGTGTAAACCTTCCCCCTAAACGAGGGATAGCTACGAGGCCAATAATACTGGCGACTGCATAAACACCCAGTAACCAAATGGTGCTGCTTTCGAGTAAAACAAAACCCGCTAAGTACCAAAAAACATGCCCAGCCCAGAGTAAATACCACAGCCAAATACGCTGTACTTGGTGCGCCACTATGGCGGCAAATAAACTAACAAAGCCAACATACATAAATAAAGAAAATAAATTAACGCTATTACTACTAACCCAAATAGGCACGCTGTAGGCACCAATAATGCCCAAAACAGCAAGTAAAGGGCCAAACTTAATTGCCATAACGCTTGCACTTAAAGCTATAATCGCCAATAGCACAAATGCAACAGTGGAGCTAAGCATGGCGTAGTTACTGTAAGCAAGTAAGGCTAACGCAAAGCAGGTAATAAAGCCGCCACTAGCAAGGGCTGCCGGAATATAGTTATTAAACCCTTCAAATACAATGCGTTTATAATGTAAATACCCAGCAGCTGCTATTAAACCAAGGCCAAATAGTGCACCTAAACTCAACCGCATAACGGGTGAAAGTAACCCAGCTTCTAAGCTGTATTTTGCTAAAAAAATACCGCCAAACGCAAGCGCTATCGCGCCTATCCAGGTCATCCAGTTTTCTTCAAATCCTGCACGTAATTTATTAAATAATGTATGTAAAACGCTAGGTTTTTTAGGGAAGGTATTTGTTTTAGCTGTTTTAGTAACTGCAGCTTCATTGCCGCTTATAGCCGCAGTTTTTACCTGCGTTGAAACAGTTGCTGGTGTGCTTACTTGTGGTTGTGGTTGCGCTTGTGGTGGTGCTTGCTTACTAGCAAGCGGTGTTAATTGCTCTTGTTGCTGGAGTAAACTATTAACTTTAGCTGTTAACTGCACAACTTGTTGCCTTAAACTTTTAAGCTGTGTAAGTGCAATAAACCCGCAAATAGCGCCTGCTATTATCGCTAATATAAATAGCCCTACTAACCCAATCAACTCATCCATGGCATGCTCTTATTATTTTATTTAATATAAATTAGCGGTATTAAATTACCGTCGTTAACCACCATATACCGATTACAAAAACAGTTAAAGTAATCATGGCTTTAGTTTTATGTTTACTAATAAGTTGCTCGGCTTTATTACCGGCGTAATACACAACTACCGCTAAAGCAAAATATCGTATAGCACGCGAAATTGCGCTGGCTAATAAAAATAACCCGAGGGAATATTTAGTCGCCCCCGCTGCCAGCATGGCTATTTGAAATGGAATAGGCACTATGCCTAGCGTTATTACAAACCAGAAGCCTTGATTGTGCATTTGTTGTTTAACATTTTCAAACTGCTCGGGGCTTGAGAAACTATTAATAACCCAATCGCCAACTGCATCAAATAAGTAATAACCCAGCGCATAACCAAATAACGCCCCCACAATACATCCCAAAGTGGCCATTAAAGCAATAAGCCATAATTTTTCACGACGCGCTTGCATTAAGGGTACTAAAACAGCTTCAAGCGGAATAGGTACTATGGTCGACTCTAAAAACGACGCCACGGTAATGCCACTGAGCATATGTTTAGATTCAATAAAATTACGTGTTTTTTGTTTAAGCTTTTTTTGAATCGCCATAGTAAATCCTTTTCACTTATAAATAAGAACAAGAGTATTCAATGAGCTAATAATTACATATTTAGGTTAATACACGCTGAAAACACTGTGCTAAATTTATCAGGTCCTAGGGCGTATTAACAAATTAGTAATATCCATAAGAATATTTTATTATGTGCCCATGCAGTTAGATTCCCTATCACAGTAGTTATTAATTTATGCAAAGTGCGCGTTTTATTCCCTTTAGAAAGCAAGATATTGTTGATATGTGTAGCGAAGAGCTCAATAACAGCACACAACAAACATCGTTTAAACAGTTTTGTGATTTACTAGCTAGCCTTATTCATTACGATTACCACGCAACACTTGAGGCACTTAAAAACAATTATGCACCATTTGATCCCAATAGCGACACACGATCTTTAGCCCCCGTATCGGCAGAACAAAAAGCACAGTGCCAACGTGAGTTTGCTAAAGACTTTGCCAAGGTACTTAACGCCGCTAATTTTGAAGTAATCACCAATGAAGACTTACAAGACGCATTAAACGAAGAATCACTATTTAAGGTGCGCCTTGAAGTTGAATTTGACGACTTTGAAGAAGTGGTATTTTATCGCCGTGGCGAGTCGCAGCTCACTGAAACGATTACCAGCTTTTGGGGCTTGCGTAAAAAGCCGCTGCATTTTACTAATTACGATCGTGTTGCGGTGTTTATTCGCTTTAAAGATAGCGCTTATTTTGAAGCTAAAAACAAAACGCCACTGGGATTTGAGCCAAGTTCAACCATAGTAAAGTTGTTTCAAAATGTGCCTAAGGCCGATCTCGAAATGCTATTTCCTAATAGCGAAGTGCGCATGCGCCCTATCGATAAGGTCATTATTGGATCGTCTGCTTTAGTTGGCGGTGCAGTGGTACTTATTACTAAATTGGGCGCATCAATCGTATTATTGCTTGCTCTGTTTGCTTTTTGGGGTGGTTTTAGAAGTGAAGCTGTAGAAATGACCCAACAACACTTTATTACCTTTGCTATCGGTATGGGCGTGTTTGGCAGCTTTATTTTTAAAGAATGGAGTAAGTTTAAAAACCGCAAAATAAAATTTATGAAAGCCCTAAGCGATAACCTCTACTTTAAAAACCTCGATAACAACGCGGGCGTATTTCACACGCTTATTGATGCCGCCGAAGAAGAAGACATAAAAGAAGCCTTGCTTGCGTATACCTTTTTACTAAAATCGGAAAGCGGATTAAGCGCACAAATGCTTGATGAGCAAATAGAGCATTGGTTTAAAAGCAAATACCAGTGCGTTCTTGATTTTGAAATTAGCGACGCGCTTGAAAAGCTGGTACGTATGCGTTTGGTAACGTGTAGTAACGAAATAGAAGGTAATGAAGTGTATAGCGCGCTGAGTTTAGAACACGCAAAAACCATTTTGGATGAGCGCTGGGATAATCTTTTTCAATATAATTAATGTAGTATTTTTACTAAATAATACTCAAAAAGAGCAGCTGTAAATACAGCTGCTCTTTTGATCAAGCTTTAAATAGCGAGTACTTAAGCTAACTCAGCTTCTGCTTTTTTAGTAAATTTAGAATGCACTAACTTATAAAGCGCAGGCAATATTAATAGTGTTAGTAGAGTTGATGAAATAATTCCGCCAACCACAACCGTTGCTAAAGGTTTTTGCACCTCAGAACCCGTCCCCGAATTAAGCGCCATAGGTATAAAGCCTAAACTTGCCACCAGCGCCGTCATCAGTACTGGGCGCAGGCGCTGTAATGCGCCGCTGTGAATTGCATCAAACAAACTTAAACCATCGCTTCGTAACTGCTTAATAAACGACAGCATAACCACGCCGTTTAATACCGCTACACCACTTAAGGCTATAAAGCCAACACCCGCTGAGATTGAAAGCGGCATATCGCGCAGCAATAACGCAAGTACACCACCCGTTAATGCCAGTGGCACACCACTAAATATAATTAATGAATCACGAAGCGATCCAAAGGCGCTATAAAGTAAGCCAAATATAAGCAGTAAAGTGACCGGCACAACTAATGATAACCGCTTACTTGCCGATTGTAGCTGCTCAAACGTGCCGCCATATTCAAGCCAATAGCCACTTGGTAAGTTAAGTGATTCATTCATGCTCGCTTGCGCATCACTTACAAAGCTTGCTAAATCGCGCCCCTCTACATTGGCAGTTACCACTACGTTGCGCTTACCACTTTCGCGGTTTATTTGATTAGGCCCTTTTTCAATGCTGATTGTCGCTACTTCGCCAAGCGGTACAAATGCAAGTTCTGGGTTGCTATCTTTAGGTAAAGCAACTGGCAAACGGGCAAGTGCTGATACATCGCTCGACCAACGCCTATCAAGGCGCACTAATAACGAAAAGCGTTTATCGCCCTCAAAAATTAGCCCGGTTTGCACACCACCAACAGCGGCGGCAAGTGTTTGTTGAATGTCGTTTACACTTAAGCCTAATAACGCCATGTGGTCGCGCATTGGTGTTACCGAAAGCGTTGGCAACCCTTCCATTTGCTCCAAACGTACATCGGTAGCGCCTGCAATATTACGCATTAAGCCTGTGGCTTTTTCGCCAAACTCTTTAAGTACGCTTAAGTCGTCACCGTAAATACGCAGTGCTACATCGGCGCGCACACCAGCAATTAACTCGTTAAAGCGCATTTCTATTGGTTGTGTGAATTCGTAATTATTACCGGGTACATCGTTAACACGAGTACGAATTTGCTGAACCAACTCTTCTTTAGTGAGTGCTGGATTTGGCCATTGTTTTTGAGGTTTTAACATTAAAAAAGTATCGGCTACGTTTGGCGGCATAGGATCGCTTGCCACGTCAGCAGTACCAATTTTTGAAAAAACGTTAGCGACTTCGGGTTGCTTTAAAATGGCTTGTTCAAGCTCTTTTTGCATTTGTACCGATTGCTCAATACCGGTGCCAGTAATGCGCAGCGCATGCATAGCAATATCGCCCTCATCAAGCTGCGGTAAAAATTCTGCCCCCATATTTTTAACTTTAAAACCAAGCACTAATACTAATGCAGTGGCAATACCCACCATAAGCCACGGTAATTTAAGCGATATACCAAGTAATGGCTTATACACTTTTTTAACGCCGCGCATGACTGCGTTTTCGGTTTCATTAACCTTACCGCGAACAAATACCGCAATAGCAGCAGGTACAAAGGTAACGCCAAATATAAGCGCGCCTATTAATGCAGCAACTACAGTAAACGCCATTGGCTGAAACATTTTGCCTTCAACGCCGCTTAGTGCAAATAAAGGTAAGTAAACCAGCATAATAATAACAATACCAAATACAGCCGGTGTAAATACTTCTTTGGTGGCGGCGGTCACTACATTTAGACGCTCATTTAAGGTAAGTAGCCTGCCATGTTTATGCTGAGCTACACCGAGTTGGCGCAGGCAGTTTTCAACAACAATTACAGCGCCATCAACAATTAAACCAAAGTCGATTGCACCTAAGCTCATTAGGTTACCCGATACGCGATTACCCACCATACCTGTAACGGCAAACAACATACTCAACGGAATAACCATTGCCGTAATTAGCGCGCCCGTTACATTACCCAGCAGTAATAGCAAAACTACTATCACTAAAACGGCACCTTCAAATAAGTTGGTTTGCACAGTTGCTATGGTTTTATCAACAAGCGTAGTACGGTCGTAAACCGCTTCAACAATAACGCCAGCGGGTAAGCTTTTTTGCACATCAACTAACTTATCAGCCATAGCTTTTGCCACCACGCGGCTGTTTTCGCCAATGAGCATCATGGCGGTGCCGAGCACGGTTTCTTCGCCGTTATAAGTCGCCGCACCGGTTCTAAGCTCTTTACCTAAAAGCACGTTAGCCACATCTTTAATGCGTACAGGTGCGTCGTCGCGCTTAGCAACAACGGTATTGGCTATGTCTTCTAGCGTTTTAAGCTGCCCTGGCGAGCGTACTAAATATTGCCCATCAAAGCGCTCAATATAGCCTGCGCCTCGGTTACTGTTATTAACCTCAAGTGCACTAATCACATCGCTAATAGTAAGCTTATAGGCAATGAGTTTTTCGGGCACTGGCGCTACTTGGTATTGACGCTCAAAACCACCTTGGCTGTTTATTTCGGTTACGCCTTTTACTTTTAAAAGCTGCGGACGAATAACCCAATCTTGCAAAGTACGTAAGTCTTCTGCGTTATATGGCGTGCCATCGTCTTTTAACGTATTAGGCTCTGTATGCACAGAGTAAGTAAAAATTTCCCCTAGGCCGCTAGCAATTGGTCCTAAGTTTGGCTCAATATTGGCTGGCAAGTCTGAGCGAATACTTTGAATACGCTCACCTATTTGCTGGCGCGCCCAATAAATATCGGTGCCTTCATCAAAAATAACCGTTACTTGCGAAAGCCCATAACGCGAAAGCGAACGGGTATAATCAAGCTTAGGTATGCCCGCCATGGCGGTTTCTACCAAATAAGTAATGCGTTGCTCTACCTCTAATGGCGTAAACCCCTGCGCTTTGGTATTAATTTGCACTTGTACGTTAGTTATATCGGGTACTGCGTCTACCGCTAAATTTTGAATATTGTATACACCAAATCCAGCAAATAAAAATGTAAGCGCAAGCACCAGCATGCGGCGTTTAACCGCAAAAGAAACTATCCAATTAATCATGGTGCCTCCTAGTGAGCGTGGCTTGCGCCGCTTTTTAAAATATCGGCTTTAATTACATAACTATTGTCTGTTACGTATTCGCTACCCGCGTTTAAGCCTGTTAGTACTTCTACCCATTCGCTATTTTTTGCACCTAAGGTAACGGGGCGCACTTCAAATACATTATTTTTACGAACAAACACACTTGTTTGACCGTTAAACTCTTGAATAGCGTGTGGCTTTACACGCACGCTGGCATTTATTTTAGCCATACTTACATCGCTATTTATATGCATGCCTGGGCGCCAATGCCCGTCTGGGTTATTAAGCTCTATACGTGCACGGGCTATGTGCCCTCCAGTCATCATTGGGGCTATAAAAAACACTTTGCCTTGCGTATTTAAATGATGATGTAAGTCGTACACTTTAGCGCTTTGCCCTATGGCTAGCTTTTCAATGTTTTCGGGAAAAGCCGACAGCTCAACCCATACTTTATCAAGGTTAACTACTTGCATAAGTGCGCTGGTGCTTGCAAGCTCACCACGCTTTAAATATTGCTCAGTTACAACGCCACTAATAGGGCTTTTAATGGTGTAGTTTTGTAGTGTTTCGCGGTTAGTGATACTTACAAGCACCTCGCCTTTTTTAACGCTTTGGCCAATGCTTACAAAAATATCGCTGATCAATCCTGTATACGGCGCCATTACTTCTACTGTGCCGTGCTGGGTTGGCGCAATAACACCAAAAAGCGTGTCGGTAATATCTACCTCACCACTTTGCGCTATCTCAGTTTTAATACCTGCGCGCTCAATAGCTCGCTCTGTTAACGTGGTACGGCCTTCGTGTTGCTCGTACTCATAGCTAATACTCTCACCGTTATAATTAGCAGTAACGGCAAGTACAAATGAATGCGGTTCGTTAATTGATTGCGTGCTTACAAGGTAGTCGCCCTCAGCTGAAAACTGTATATTTTGCGGCGCTTCAACTAATCGTTTTAAACTCATTGTTATGTTTAAATCACTTATATTAATTGGCTTGCTTTGCTTGTAAGCGTATATACGCAGCTCAACATTACCGGCAAATTCTTGTAATTTAAGTTCAAGAGTTAACTTAGGATCAACTAATAAAAAACCACCGTGTGGACCTTGCTTTTGCTCGTGTTGTTCTGTTTCTTTATGACCTGACTCGCCATGCTCAGCAGAGGCAAATACATCTGTGCTTAACACGCTGCCAGCAAGTGAAAGTGATACTAATAATGCAATTATATTTTTATTCATGATTGGTAAGTCTCAATTAAAGATTGGCCAGTTAAACGCTCAAGAGTAAGTAGCACTTGGTACAGCTCTGCGTGGGTTGCAATGAGTGCGCGTTTAGAGTCAAAGTGTGCTTGCTGGGCATCGAGCAACTGCAACACCGAAATTTGCCCGCGTTGATAGCTGTTTAAGCTTTGCTCAATCAATGTTTGTGTCTGAGGAATTATTTGCTTATTTAATAACGTGGCTTGATTTGCTATCCCTTGATAATAAGCATACAGAGTACGTACTTGCTGGCGTAACTGAACTCGCAACTGCCCTTGCTGCTGGTTTAAAAGCGCAAGTTCACTTGCTGCTGCAGCAATATTACCGCTATTAGCATTACTGATTTGCAGTGGCATAGAAAACGAAAACAACAATGAGCTAGAGTCATTTTTTTGGTTGTAACGCACACCACCACCTACATTAATATCGCTTTGCCCATTGGCTTTTTGCAGCGCTAAGTTAGCCGTTTGCTGTATATATTGCTGCTGAAGTAAGGCAAATTCAGGTGCTAAATTTACCGCATCTAAAAGCGCTTGCTGTGACTTAAGCGGCGTGATGACGTTAATATTTCCCGCTAAAAAAGCACTACTTTGCTCATCAATCCAAAGCTCATTAAGTAATAAACGCGCGCGCTCAAACTCACTTGTTAGCTTTACTTGCTCAAGCTCTACTTGGCTAAGTGCATAACGCATACGACTTACATCGGCTTGCGATACAGCCCCGGCATTTGCTCTTTGCTCAATTGTTTTGAGCGCCTGTGTTACAACGCTTTTTCGCTCAACATTTAATGCTAATAAGGTTTGAAATTTAAGTGCGCTATAGTAACGCTCTGCGGTGGTAGCTAATAACGCTAAACGAGTATTTTGATACTGTATAGCCTGCGCTTTAATATTTGCAGTAGCAAAACCTACTCTACTTTGGCGTTTATCGCCCAGCTCAATAAGTTGGCTAAGCCCGAGCGTTATTTCAGCGCCTTTTACGCCACGCGCATCATTGGTGCCTAACACGTTTTCAACCGCAACACTAAGCACAGGGTTTGGCGAAAGTGTGGCTTGTGATTTAAGCGCGCTCAATATTTTTTGATGATAGGGGTAGCGTTTTAATATCGGATTTTGTTGCTCGGTATTACTCAGTGCTTGCTTAAGCGTGAGTATATTTTCACTGGCACTAACATTAGCCAGCGCATTAAATACCGGCAGCACGCAAAGTAGTGCCACCAGCATAATTGGTTTTTTATTCATATAGCTTGTCCGTTTTTTAACAAACAGGGTTAACTTACAAAATAATTTAAAATTAAAAATCGCAATGTAAATTTGTAAGCAACCTAAATATGCATATAACACAGCCTATATAGCGTCTAAACGCAGGCAGTAAAATGCACCATATTTTATTAAGGTAAATTAAAACTAGCTAAGTGAAATAGGAGGGCGCGACATAGGTGGATAAATTAATCCACAATAGCGTACAGGTAACGCGGGGTTACTCTGCTCAGGGCTGATTGAATGATTTACTGTACTGTAATAGCCACTATGACAATGTTGGTGGGCATGAATTTCGGCAGAGGCTTGAGCCTCATTTTGGCTACCATCGGCAGTTATATTACTTTGTAACTGCGCGCTGGTTATGTGATCCACGTCTTCTTGTAAATGATACGCAGCACCATCACAGCTAATAAAGCTGTGTACAAGTACTAAAAGTATCACTATTAAAAAACGCTTTGAATGCATTGTCTGCCTACAAACTCTAAAAAGAAGTCCCTTCTAAATACTTGAATATAAAAGGAGTCAGCAGCATAATAAACCTTCTAGTTACTGGAAGGTCAATATGCAAATCAAGCAACTTGCTCACTTAGTTAATATTAATGCAAAAACAATTCGCTATTACGAACAAATAAACCTTATTCCTGCTCCAAAAAGAGAGAGCAACGGCTATAGAACCTACACCCAAGCAGATACAGAGCGTCTTATTTTTATTCGACGCTGTCGCGATTTACAAATTCCAATAGACGATATTAAAACTCTACTTGTTGCGCAATCATACGGCGATAAATCGTGTGTTGAGGTTGACGATATTATCGAAAACCAATTAATTAAAGTACGAGCGGCACAAAAAGAACTTAAAAAGCTCGAGGTATCGCTTGCCAGCTTATTAACTAACTGCACCGCAAATACTATAAACGACTGCCAAATAATAAAAGAATTAAATAGTTAATACATATAAAAAAACCGCTAACCTGTAAGGCTAGCGGTTTTTATTAATAACACTTTAAATTAAGCGACTGCTTGTTCTAAAATTTCACGACTTTCTTTTAGCGTGATTGCTTGGTTTTCACCAAGGGTAAGCATGCCATGCGCTTCAAGTTTGCCAATAATATTGTCAATCGCTGCTGCTTTATCTTCACCATGTTCAGTAAGCTGCGTAGCTACATCAAGGCTATGGTAAAACGCTTCAATTGCTTGAATTGTTAGCTCTGCTAAATCGTCTGATTGTGCAAGGCCAAATACGTTTTTACCCATTTGCTCAAGTTTTGCTTTTTTAACTGCAAATTGATTGCGTAGTAAAGAAGGCTGAACTATTGCAAGCGAACGTGCATGGTCAACACCGTATGCAGCTGTAAGTTCGTGACCAATCATGTGGGTTGCCCAATCTTGCGATACGCCAGAACCAATCAAACCGTTTAATGCTTGATTCGCTGACCACATAAGATTTGCACGCCATGCGTCATCTTGGTTTTCAAAGTTATCGCCAAGTACTTTAAGTGCTTTAAGCAATGCTTCAGCGTAACCATCTTGTACTAATGCACCTTCAGGGAACGTTAAGTACTGCTCACAGGTATGCACCCATGCGTCTACTAAACCATTTACAAGTTGACGCTGTGGTAATGTTTTCATTACATCAGGGTCCATAATCGCAAATTTAGGTTGTACTGCTGGTGACATAAACGGGAGTTTTTGTTTTGTAGCAGCTTTGCTTACTACTGAGCCTTGGTTAGACTCTGAGCCAGTAGCTGGTAATGTAAGTACTGCACCAATTGGTAATGCGCTAGTTACTTTATGCTTACCAGTAGGAATATCCCAACCTTCGCCATCGTATACTGCTGAAGCTGCAATGTATTTAACGCCGTCAATTACTGAGCCGCCGCCAACACCTAGTACAAAGTCGATGTCTTGTTCTTTACAGATTTTTACTGCTTGATCTAGTACTTCAATTGTTGGGTTAGCGCCAACGCCCGAAAACTCTACCCAATCAAAACCTTCAAGTGCTGCTGCAACTTGGTCGTATACGCCGTTCTTTTTAATTGATCCGCCGCCGTACACAACTAGTACTTTTTGATCTTTTGCGATCAAATCAGTTAGTGAGGCTATTTGTTGTTGGCCAAATTGAATTAGTGTTGGATTTACGTAGCTAAATTTCATTATTTTATCCTAGGGTGACGATTAAATATGGTTCAACTTACTTAGTTACTAACTAAGTAAATTTTCAATGAGTGCATATTACTGGCAAAACAAACATAAAAAAAGCTCAATAACGCGCAAAAGCTTGCCTAAAACTATCAAGATTGTTATTTTACGTAAAAGTCAGCCATGTAAAGATGCTTTTATGTCCACCATTGCCAATATGTTGCAGCAGTACGCAGAACAAAATCAGTTACTCAGTTTTGAAGGCACGATGGAAACCATTATTACTGGGGTTTATTTTCATCGCGCCAGTAAAAGCTCGCCGCGACAGCCGCTTATTTATAACTCTGGGATTATTGTGGTCGGGCAAGGGCATAAAGTAATTCATTTTACAGATCATAAAATACAATATGGTGCGGGGGATTATTTAGTATTGGGCGTTCCTGTACCGCTAGAGTGCGAAGCCTTTACTGATGGCGACTTACCAGTGCTTGGGATTGCTGTTGATATTAACCCTGCGTTATTGCACAAACTCGTTAACCAAATGACTGAGCATAAACAATTTGCTCTGCCACCAACATGCGGGCAAATGAGTGGCGTGCAATCGGCTAAACTCGATAACGCGATGGAGCTGGTAACTAAGCGTTTATTAACCGTGTTAAATAACCCACTTGAAGCACAAGTATTTGGCGAAGATATAGTAAAAGAATTAGTATACCGTGTACTTTGCGGCCCCCAAGGACATACCTTGTTTGGCCTTGCTATGCACGACGGCCACTATGCACGTATAGCGCGCACACTGTCTATTATGCATAGTAATTATGCCAACCCCATCACAGTAGAAGGGTTAGCAGAGGACGTAAATATGAGCATTTCGTCGTTTCATCGCGCCTTTAAACAAGTGACTTTTGAGTCGCCGTTACAATATTTAAAAAAGCTGCGTTTAGCCAAAGCAAAAGCACTTATAACCGCCAGTGGCAGCAAAGCCAACGAAGCCGCATTAAAAGTAGGCTATACCAGCCCATCGCAATTTAGCCGAGAATTTAAACGCCACTTTAATAAAACACCAAAAGAAATGTTACTCTAAGCAAACCGCTAAAGCTGCGTTTTAGCGGTATTAAAAGCAACCGGATTAACGTATTTACGGTTTATAAAATGGCTAAAAATAAGCGTAAACAACACCGAGCTAATAGTTGCCACTGTATAAACTTGCCAAATTAAAATATCGTATTTTAATAGCAATGCAATGGCGGCAAAAAATATACACCCACCTAATGAGCCAATAATACCGCCGTTTAGTATTTTAAACGCTGAGTCTTTTTTATCACTGATATACGCTATGCTGCCCATTACCGCTAAAATAACCGGAAAAGTAGAAAGCAACCCACTCCATGCCGAGCCAATATGCTCAGAAATAAAGGTAACCAACATAATAAAACTAGTTACTAACACTATTTTTATTGGCAGCTCCCATTTTGAATTTAAAGGCTTTGCATCTATCGCTACTTTTAATTTTGTAGTAGCAAAAGTTAAAGCCAATAAAGTACTAATAGAGAACAAGCACGCTACAAAAATATTAACCGGTAAAAATAATGTCAGTATGCTAAATAAACACCACACACTCAGCGCTATTAACAACGACTTTGCTAAGCCACACTTATACGAAACCGCCATATACACAAAGCAAAATAAACCAATACCACTCATGCCATATAAAGCGCCCACCGCTGAGTTAGCTGCAAACAGTTTTCCTTGCTCTATAGCAATAAAATATGAAATAGGCCCAGAGGTGATTGGCAGGCCAGGAATAATACCGCTTATAAAACTACCAAACTTTTTTTGCGCGTAAGAAATAAAGAGCAGTAATAGCGGGGCAACCATTAATTTAACTAACATGACTAATAATAAAAGATGAGTAATGGCGCAAATTCTACTCACTTAGTTAATACAGTCAATCAATATTGAGTTGAATTTAAATCATCTCATCAGGGCGTATTTATCTTTTTATGACTAATTTATAGCTACTTTTTAATAACTTAAAATTATTTACTCAATTGAGAATGAATTGGCATTACAATTAAGCAGCTAAAAATCAAAGGTTGCAATAATTGGTAATATAATAATTGCACTTTGGTATGTTAAGTTGGTTTTAAATACGTTACAGTCATGTGCAACAATGTAAATATTTAACTTTATACTGAGGTACTAATGAATAAAAATAACATTACACATCTTATTAAGCCCGGCGCTTTAATTGCCCTCACTACCTCTTTGGTTATTGGTTGTGTTAGCCAACAACCAAAAAGCAATGAGCAACAAGCTAACCCATTAGTACCCGCCTCTAAATTTGATTTATCTCATTGGAAAATTAATGTACCGGTTGATTTAGATAACGACGGTAAAATTGATGAAATAGATGTTAAAAAAATTCAGACTTACTCACATCCTGATTTTTTCTATCTGGATGATAAAGGTTACATGGTATTCACCTCGCCAAACAAAGCACTCACCAGTGCCAATTCTACCAATACACGCAGTGAATTTAGGCAAATGCTCCGCGGAGCAAATACCAAAATAAAAACCAAAAGTCCTAAAAACAATTTTGCTCTTGCTGTACACCCACTATCGGATCGATTTGGCTCTATTGGTGGCAAAATGGAAGCAACGCTAAAAGTAGATCATGTTGCATTACGTGCTACTGATCCAAGTAAAAATGCGGCCTACTCTGTTGTTGTGGGGCAAATTCACGCAGGTAAAGATCAGGCGCTTATTGACACTAAGCTTGGTTATGGCTGGGGCAACGAGCCACTAAAAATATATTATAAAAAGTGGCCTGGACATAAAACGGGATCGGTTTTTTGGAACTACGAGCGTAACCTACCAAAAACAGATCCTAACCGTACTGATATAGCTTATCCTGTTTGGGGTAACACATGGGAAAACCCTAACGAGCCAGGCAATGCTGGTATCGCATTAGGTGAAGAGTTTAGTTACACAGTAAATGTGTATAAAAATGTGATGCACCTAACATTTAGCACAGCAGGCAAAAACGATGTTAGCTACTCTATTAACTTAGGTAATAACGTAGATGCGTATGGCAACGTAGACGAAAAAGATCACCCGCATGGGTATGCGGCTGATTGGCACTACTTTAAAGCAGGCGCGTATAACCAATGTAGTACCAAAAATGCTAAAGGCATTTGGTATCCGGGCTGTTTAGGTACGGGCGACTGGGCTACAGATAAACAAAACGGTGACTATGCACAAGTGAGCTTTAGTAAACTTGTATTAAGCCCCGCTAGCCCACAATAAAGGTAACTAAATTATTACTGCCCCGCTTGTTTGCCTTATTTAATAAAGTAAACAAGCGAGCGCGTACAATCAACTTTTCTTAAATAAAACCTCGGGGTTAACCATAGTTTTCATTTCGAGTACGTTACCGTTAGGATCTTCTATAAAAAATGTTTCTTGTTCAAACTCATCACCTATAAAACGACGATATGGCTTATCTAAATACTCCAAGCCCGCGCTTTCAATACGTTGCTTTAACGCATTAAATTCGTTTTCAGATAAATGAATGCCAAAATGTGGTACGGCAACTGCGCCCATATCAACATCATGACGAACTGTAGGTAGGCGCTCAACACTTTGGTGCAGTGTTAACTCGTTACCCCAAAAATCAATATCTATCCAGCGTCCTTGCTCGCTATTTCCGGTTTTACAGCCAAGCACATCGCAATAAAAAGTTTTAGCTATATTTAAATCACCAGCCGGAATAGCCAGATGTAAACAGTTAGACATAAATTACCCTTGATAATAGCTTTTAATAAATTAAACAGTCAGCATTATACATGCTTTGTAATTTATAGAACATTAACGAGTATATTTTAGCATTTACAGCCCTTACAACTATTAGGCTAATAAAATGATTAAATTCTGACACCTACTATTTTTGGCAATTAGCTATTATTAGTTATGCTATAAAATTCTAGCTTTGAGCTATCAAACATAAAAGTGTTACTTTATTATACGCACGCTATAAGGTACTAATTTGCGCGCTATGATTAAATTTTTATTATTAAAGTCCATCACATTTTTTGCCGGCTGTATGTCGTGCTTTGTAATGCATACAACATTTGCATTACCACTTGTTATATCTGCAGCATTAACCGGGCTAGCTGGCTCGTTTATTCCTTTTCCTAAGCTTTATCAAAACCACCCTTATGCGGCCATATATGCAGGTAGCTTTGCCGGTATGTGCTCAACTAGCTTAATTACTAGCTACTGGGAAGTGGCGATAATCTCAATTATTGGCGCAACGCTATACACCCTTACCTTAAATGCATTTGCTGGTTTTGGTGGCCGATTAGGCAGCGTAGCCTTTGCAAGTGTTGCTTTGTATTCTTTAGCTAAAGGCTTAGTGTAATGAGTATTGAATATTCTATATTAGCTTTGATAGGCGCTTTTTTAACATTTTATTTAGCCAAGCATAGTCGTTTTGATGGTATTAGAGCTTCTGCGGCCTTATCTATAGTTACTTACTTAATTTTTTACTGGCTTAACCTTGATCCTGAGTTATACAGCGTTGTGTTTTTTGGTGGTACTTTTATAGGTATGAGCGCCCCACACCGCTTTGGCATATATACGCTTGCCAGCTCCGCTGTTATATTTTCGTTATTATTTGAGTACTTAGTACCCATACTCGACGGCTACGGCGGTGCTTTAGGTGTGAGTGCATTTTTGTCGGTATGTATTTGTCACTTATTCATTATATTAGGTGCACCACGCAGTAAAAACATTTCTTTTCGACGTGTTAAATAAGCAGTTAATTGGAACTTGTAGGGTAACCAAATATCACTTTTAGCTTTGCCGTTACCCCTTTTGCTTTAAATGCACTTTTTACTAAATAAGCCCATTGATGAAAAGTTATGGTCAGTGGGTTGTTACTATTTAACTGCCCCACAATACCGTACTTACACGGTTTATCGGCTTTTTCCTCGGCGTAAGTGCCAAATAACTTATCCCAAATAATGAGTACACCGGCAAAATTTTTATCTAAGTAGCCGGGGTTAATAGCATGATGTACTCGATGATGCGATGGGGTGTTAAATACCTTTTCAAACCAGCCTAGTGTACTTACCGTTTGGGTATGCACAAAAAACTGATAGGCCAAATTAAGCGCCACTACGGTAAATACACTCAGCGGATCAAAGCCGATTAATATCATTGGCAACCAAAATAACCACATACCCGCAAGCGGATACATTAAGCTTTGCCTAAATGCGGTTGAAAAGTTCATTTTAGTTGAACTGTGATGCACCACATGGGCAGCCCATAACCAATGAATATGGTGCGACGCTTTATGAAACCAATAATACAAAAAGTCTTGTAGTAAAAATGCGCCAAATATCGTCAGCACCGACAGTTCAATATCAAATAACCTATATTGATGCAGCCAATAAAAAAATGGCATTAGCACAATTAAAGCAATTGCATCGGCGCCTTGGTGCATAAGCGCCAGTGCTGTATTCGCCAAGCTGTCTTTTATGTCGTAATAACGCCGATATTTAATAAATTCATAACTTACAAAAATAATAAATACAGGACTAAGGGCAAGTAAAATTATTTCTATGCTCATGATATGTTGCCCTTAAAGTTGGCTTTTAGTTTATTAAGCGCTTGTGCTATATCTTTTTTAATAAAAAATTTAATCACTAGGCTTGGCAGCCACCACGGTGTTTTACAGCGTATGTTATAGGTAACTTCGGTGCTTGTTGGGGCATTGTCACTAACGCAAAAATAAATATCGCCACGATGCTCTGCAACTGGTTTATTACCTATTATTTGATAACTAATATGATTGCTATCGGCGCTAATTATACGCTCTTCAAAGCGAACTCCTGCCATTATAACTTGCCTAATAGCACCTTTACCGCCAATAATTTCGCCTTCATTTTGCTTTTTTAATAGGACAAATTTAGCATTAAAAAAACGTTCTAATTGCGCATGATCAAGCAAAGCGTCTCTGACTTGTAGAGGCGTTGCTGCAATCTTTTGTTTTAAGGTTATTTGTATCATTTTTATATAATAAGTATTTTCATAATGCCCTACCATATAAAATTTTTTCGTGGCAAACTTGCTGTTACACGACCATTTTTTAGCTTTAGGCGACAAATGAGCACACTTGCCGATCATTATTTTTCAAGCTGTATTGATTACCTTGAAACACTTGGACTTAATAGCCAAGCTGTTTTGTCGGCTATTAACTTTAATGAATACAGTAATAAGCAAGCTCAGCAACTCGCGCCACGCATTAGCTTAAACAGTTACAACGCACTGCTAAATTATGCTCAGCAAACTCTAAACGAGCCTTTGTTTGGCTTTAAGCTTGGTCAGCAAATTCGAACTGCCGACTTTGGCATATTGGGTTACTTAATTGAATCGAGTAATAACTTAGCCAGCGCTATTACCGCACTGCTTAACTACGACAGTTTAGTTGCAGATATTGGTAGAGCAGAGTTTGAACAGCAAGGTGAGTTGGCAATTATTCGTTGGCTACCTAATGCTAACTGTAGCCCACAGGTTATTTTACGTAATATGACCGCTTGGGTAAGTGTTATTCGACAACTATTAAATCCACAGCTATCGCCCAGTACTATTTATTTTACCCAAGCTTTTACCAGCAATGAAAAAACAGTACTCACACACTGGTTTAACTGCCCCGTTAAAACTAACGCACAGTATAACCAAGTGGTATTTCCGAGCAGTTATTTAGCACTGCCATTTAAAACCGACAATACGCAAATTAATTTAGTGCTTAAACAGGTTTCTGAGCAGCAACTTTCACGCTTTAAAAGCCAGCAGCTACTAACCGAAAAAATTAGCCAGTTATTTATAGCTAAAAATGACTTAATCGACTGCAGTTTAATACGCACAGCAGGCGCGCTAAACATGACCCCGCGCACCTTGCAACGCCATTTAAAGCGCGAACAAATATCGTTTGCCGACTTACTTGAGCAAGAGCGTAAAAGGCGCGTAATACTGTGCATTGGCAAAGAGCCATTAAGTAACATAGCAATTAAACTTGGCTTTAACGACCAAAGTTCATTTAATCGTGCTTTTAAACGCTGGTATAACTGCACTCCACTGCAATATCTAAAAACACTACCTAAAAACATTGGCTAAAAATCAAACGTTACTTAACTCTTTAATTCAACATAGGTAATAAAAAGCCGCGGTTAAATTTAACCACGGCTTTTTATTCGCTTACTAATACGCTTACTTTCCTATCGCTTCTTTAGCAAACAAATGCTTTATTGGGCCTAAGTTATCAACCATTGAAAGCCCAACTCCACGAATTAGTTTTTTAATTGGGTTAGCACCGGCAAATAACTCTTTTAAAGAGTACATCATGGCAATGTGTTTTTGCGCATCGAGTTTACGGGTGCGCTCGTAATCACGTAAAGTACGCGTGCTGGCAAATTCTTTATTATCACTTGTTAGTAACTCAATTAAATAAGCGGCATCTTTTAGGCCTAGGTTCATCCCCAAGCCTGCAAGCGGATGAATCGTATGTGCAGCATCGCCAATTAATACGACTTTACCTGCAACCCATTGCTGGGCATAACGCATTTTAAGTGGAAATGCAGCGCGTACACTTTGCACTTCACACAAACCACATTGGCCATCTATTGCCGCCATAATGGCTTTGTTAAACTGGTTGTCGTCCATTGCTAATAGCTCTTCACAATGCGTTGGGTTTGTAGACCACACAATTGAATGGGTGTTGGCATCGCTCAACGGTAAAAATGCTAATGGCCCGCTTGGTAAAAACACTTGGCGTGCGGTATTGGCGTGTGGGTCTTGGGTTTTAACTGTAGCCACCAATGCATGGTGGTCGTAGTCTTTAAAGCTCAGCGCCATATTAAACTGCTTTCGAATTGCCGAATTTGCACCATCGGCGGCCACCAGCAGCTTTGCAATGATTGGCTCACCACTTTTTAAAGTAACAAATACATCCGATTCGCTTTGGTGTATTTGCTGATAACAAGTGTCGAACATCAGCGTAGCATTTGGCTGCTGCTCCAGCTCCTTTACAAGCGCGTAGCAAATAATATCGTTTTCAACTATATGACCTAAATGATCAAGCTCTAGTTGCTCACTATTAAAAGCTATTTTGCCAAAGCTGTCTGCATCGCGCACATCCATATGGGTATAGGCACTAGCACGCAAAGCAACTATGTGTGGCCATACGTTTAATTGTTCAAGCAAGGTTTGACTCGCAATACTCAACGCACTTACGCGCATGCCATACTCGTCTGTTGGCGGTGTTTGCTTTGGCGCAGCGTCAAGCACGACTACGCTTATACCTGCTTTTGCCAACCCAAGCGCTAAGGTAAGCCCTACACTGCCACCACCTACAATACATACCTGTACTTGTTTCATAAACCTTGACCTTGTTTAACTTGCCCCATTAACTGCTTAGCCAATGGCGCTTTTAAAGAGGGGAATAAATCCATCGAAAACAACCCAATACTACGGCCAAGTGCCAGTATGCGTGATGAATTTGAAAAAAGCCTTACTAAACCATCTGTTAGAGTCATCACGTTATTTATATCAGCGCTGCGCTGCTGTGCATACTCGCGAGTAAATGCATAACTGCCTAAGTCATTTGGGCTCTGGGCAATTAAGTTACTAAGTACTTGTACATCTCGCAGGCCTAGATTAAACCCTTGCCCTGCAATGGGATGAATTGCATGCGCAGCATTACCTATTACTACCGTGCGGTGCGCAATAAGCGATTCTACTTGCCCATACACTAAGGGGTAATTAGCACGCATACCCACTTTAGTAAATTGACCACCGCGATAACCAAAGGCACTTTGTAGTGCGCTTATAAAGTCGTCTTCACTTTGTGCCATGTGCTGCTCAACGTGCTGTTGCTGCATACACCACACCAGTGAATAGCGGTTGTTGCTCATAGGTAATAGCGCCATGGGGCCATGTTGCGTAAATCGCTCAAAAGCATGGTTATTATGCCCACCAGCTACTTCTATATTGGCAATAATAGCCCCTTGCTCATAAGCTTGAGTGTTAAACTTAAGTCCAAATAAGCTACGAGTTGGCGACTGTGCACCGTCGGCAATAACTAACAGCTTGGCGGCTATTTGCTCGCCACTTTGCAAAGTAACTATATTATTATGTAATTGCTGCTCAATGGCACTTACGCTATCAGGGCAATATAAACTGATATTTATTTGAGCGTTTAATAATTGATGTAACGAGCGGCCAAACGGGTTTACTTCAACCACATAACCAAGGGCATCTTTAGCAAACTCTTCACAGTTAATATCTGCTTTACCAAAATGGTGACGATCAGACACACTTACTTTTTTAATTGCTGTAGCGTACGGTGAATTTAACGCAAATAAATTTAAGCCTTGCAAGTACTCTACCGACTGCTGAGCAAGTGCTATGCTTCTATCATCAAAGCTCGGGTGATAGTCATTACTTACTTCATTCGCCTCAACAACAGCAATACTAAGCGCGGGATTTATTTTAGCCACGCTTAACGCACAGCTAGCACCGGCTAAACCGCCACCAATAACAACAACATCAAACTGCTTAGGCACTTTTTTCTCCTAGTCTTATGCGCTTTTATTGCTTTGCATAAGTGCTTCTATATCGCTTATGGTTTTTGGCGCACTTAGGGTGAGGTTTTCATAACCACTTGGGGTTACTAATAAGTTATCTTCAATGCGAATACCAATACCTCGGTATTTTTGCGGTGCATTTGAATCTTCGCTGATATAAAGCCCAGGCTCAATGGTTAAAACCATGCCCGCAGCAAATGCGCGTTCGCTATTATTTTGTTTGTAGTCGCCTACATCATGTACGTCTAGGCCTAACCAATGCCCCAAACCATGCATGTAATATTCTTTACAGGCTTGCTTTGCCATTAACTCATTAAAGTTGCCAGTTAAAATACCCAAATCTAGTAGACCTTGGGTCATTACTGCCATTGCTAAAGCATTAGCATGCGACATATAACCGCCGGGTTTAATTTCTGCAAACGCCACTTCTTGCGCTTTAAGAACAATATTATATAACGCGGCTTGCTCGGGGCTAAATTTACCATTCACTGGAAATGTACGTGTAATATCAGCAGCGTAGCCTTGTAGCTCGCAACCTGAATCTATTAACACTAGATCGCCACTTTTAAGGGCGTCGCTGTTTTGGGTGTAATGTAAAATATTAGCATTGTCGCCACTGCCTACAATAGTGCCATACGCTGGGTGCCGCGCACCATGCATTGCATAATGATGATGTAGCTCTGCTTCTAATTGATACTCGGTTGCACCGCTATGGGCAAAACACATTGCCCTAACATGGCCTTGTGCGCTAATTTCGCAGCCTGCGCGCATAATGTTTATTTCACTTGGTGATTTAAATAAACGCATTTCGTGAATTAACAAACGAATATCTTTAATGGTACTTGGCGCTGTGTCACCTTTTTTAGGGGCGCTGCGCAGAGTATTAAGCAAAGAGAAAACACGCCCATCAAAAGCCGAATATGCACCTTGCGCATAATATAAAACCGCTTTGCCATTGAGCAAATTAAATAACTGTTCACTCAACTCACTTAATCCATGGGTTGCATCAAACAAATATTCGTTTTTTGCTTTTTCAAAGCCTATTCTACGGCCATGCCATACTTCGGCTAGTTTATCTTTATTAAGGCAAAATAATGTACTGGGGGTGTCGCTATTTGGAGCAAGTACAAGTACGGCATCGGGCTCATTAAAACCAGTTAAGTAAAAAAAGTCACTGTCTTGTCTAAATGCATAGTGAGTGTCGCGGCTGCGCGTAACTTCGCTCGCCGCAGGTATAATTGCCACACTGTTACTATCCATTTTTGCAAGCAGACACTCACGACGTGCTTTAAACTCTGACTTTTGTATTTCAACCATGTGCAACAAACCCGTTTAACTTAAACTATTAATGAAGTGTTTTTTTAGTGCTAGCAGCACTTTGATCTTTACCTAACTCTGCAAAGCAAAGTAATGCCGACACACGCACATACTCAATCACTTCATGTAGTGCTTGGCTGTCTTCTTCAGTTTCTTCAAAGGTAGTATCAAGGCGAGTAATTTCGCTAAAATCGGTAATAACTTCTTTTACATCGGCTGATAATTTACCGTAATCTTTTTGCTTTAAACCAAAGCCAAGCATAAAACCTGCAACCCAAGAAACCAAACCATTAGCCTGATCTATAAGTGTTTCATCGTCGCTGGGTAAAAACAAATCAAACGCAAACTCTTCATCATTAAAACTAGCAACGACCTGCTTATAAATGCTGCCAAAAAACTGTTTTAAATTATTACTAAACGAATCACCATCGTTAAACACATCGCTTAACAGCCCTAGGTATTCTTTGTCGTCAATCGTTAACCCACAAGCTAATAAACCACTAATTACACCGTGCGCTTCGGCCGGTGATACAAATATTTCGTTTTTTTCTAATAATAATTGGGCTTCTTCGTAATCTGGTAAATCGCTCATTGTTATATCTTCATTTTGCTAGTTAAGGCAATGCTACCACTCGATAAAAAGCAACTCCAATAAATTCTATAATCAAACCGCTTAAGGGGCACTATTAAACACTTTAATAGTGGCAGCTCTTTATTGCTGCGGTATGCTTTATTAAGCCCAATATATAAAAAACATATTTATGGTTAAAAAGCACACTCATAAGTAAATAACTAGTAACAAGAGCATAATAACCACGCAAACAAAATAATATTTTACTTTTGGGGTTTAAGCTTTCGATTATGTCTTATATACTGGATTTGTTCCCTGGGGTGCTGGAGCTTGGTTAAGTCCCTGAGCCGATAAATTTTATACCAGGGTTTCTGTTCGTATACTATTGTGCAAGCTCGGCATGTACCGAGAAGCCTACGGTAAACCGCAGATTCCCGCCCTGAAACCTCAAGGTTTCAGGACTGACACCAACACCACACTTTGGGGAACACCTTCTTATTTTTATAATCCCTCTTATTATTTATTTGTCTTTTTTGTTATAACTTTCTAAATTATTTTTATAATCTTTGGCAAAAAAAAGCTGCAAGTAATTCCTTACTTACAGCTAAATTCTAAATGCTTACACTTATTTACTTAAACCAACCCTGAAAACGCTCCATGAGCATATAATTTACCGGTACTAGCAATAAAGTAATGAAGGTGGCGAATATAATTCCAAAGCCTAAGCTCACAGCCATAGGAATTAAAAATTGCGCTTGAGTCGCTTTTTCAAATAATAACGGCATTAATCCTATAAAAGTGGTTAAGCTAGTTAGCATAACTGGGCGAAAACGTGACGCGCCGGCAAGTTTAACTACCTCAATTAATTCAATCCCTTCTGTGCGTTTTTTATTAATATAGTCAACTAATACCAGCGAGTCATTAACCACTACGCCAATTAATGCTAGCATGCCAAGCAAGCTCATAATGGTTAATTCCATTCCCATGATCCAATGCCCTACTACAGCGCCTATCATGCCAAAGGGTATAACACTCATTACTATTAATGGCTGTAAATACGATTTAAACGGTATCGCTAATAGCGCATAAATAATAAAAAATACAAATACTAACGCCCAAGCAAGTGAACCAAACGACTCTCTTTGCTCTTTTGCTTCTCCTTCTAATGCATAATCAACTCCTGGGTATTGCTGCATTAGCTCATCCAAATACTGGGATAAATCAGCTTGGAGTATGGTCATGTTAGTGTTGCTTTTTTCTATATCGGCGGTCACATTTAAAGTACGGTAACGATCGATTCGATTGATAGTAGACGGGCTTTGCCCTGTAATTAAAATAGCCACATGCGATAAAGGCACTGAGCCACCGGCAGGTGTGTTTATGAGTATATTTTGCAAGTCGGCTACCGAGCGTCTTTCATCAATAGGCAAACGTACCATTACGCGCACATCGTCTCGCCCACGTTGGATCCTTTGTACTTGCGAGCCAAAAAACGAGTTACGCACTTGCCCTGCTACATTCACTCTATTTAAACCCAGCGCTAAGCCTTGCTCTGTAAGCTCTATTTGTAACTCTTCTTTACCATCAGACATACTATCGGCAATATCGAATACAGTTGGGTAGGTCGATAAACGCGTTTTAATATGATCTGCCACGTCTTGTAAAACCTTTAACGATGTACCGCTAAGCTGCACATCTATTGGATCTGAACTACGACCTATTTCGGCTCTAAAGGTGAGACTTTCAGCGCCGGGAATAACGCCAATTAATTCGCGCCATTCACTGGCAAGCTCGCGTGAGCCTATATCTGAATCACGTTTTTCAGCTGGGGTAATTTCAAAGCGTACTGCGCCTGAGTTAGATACTCCGCCGCGCCCGCCCGTTGTTGCTAAAATATTTAAAATAACGCTCTCCCCCGTATCAGGGTCACGGTATTTTTCTTGTAATTGCTGCGCCTTTTGCGACATATCAATCACGTACTTATTAGTTACTTCAAACGGCGTGCCAGCAGGCAGGGTTAAGTTTACCCGTACGGTTTCGCTGGGAATACGTGGAAAAAATACAAACTTAGTCCAACCACTGGTGATCATAGTTAAAATAATTAAAAACACGCCAACAAATAAGCTCACCGTTGCCAGTTTATGGCGCAGAGCTAAATTAAGAATAGGTTGATAATATTTTAAAATCGCACTTTCAAAGCCATCAGCAAAACGTTGCTGTAGCAGATCAAACTTTGATTGCTTACCTTTTTGGTGACGTAGCTTTATATATTTTAAATGTGCAGGTAAAACAAATTTAGATTCAATTAAAGAAAACAATAATACCGGAATAACCACCACCGGAATTTGTGCAAATAATGCCCCGCGTGCACCTTCAATAAAGGCTAATGGCAAAAAGGCCGCTACCGTGGTTAATACACCAAAAGTCACTGGCGTTGCTACTTCTTGGGTACCTAATATGGCAGCTTGTTCGCCCGATTCGGCTGTTTTTAAATGGGTGTAAACGTTCTCTCCGGTGACTATGGCATCATCAACCACAATACCGAGTACTAAAATAAAACCAAACAAGCTCATTACATTAAGCGTTACGCCAAAAATAGGCATAGCAATAAATGCCCCCATGAACGACACCGGAATACCAATAAACACCCAAAATGCGATAGCTGGGCGTAAAAATAAGGTTAGCAGTGCCAGCACTAAAATACCGCCTTGCAAGGCGTTAGTGGTGAGTGTGGCAATACGGCTTTTAACTAGCTCTGAGTCGTCATCCCAATAACTTAATGCAAAACCTTGCGGCAATGAAGGTTGCTGGGCATTTATATAAGCTTTTACTTCATCGGCAACAGTAATTGCACTTTGTGGGCCTATTCGGTATACGTCGATAAAAGCGGCTTGTTTTCCGTTAAAACGTGTACGCACTGGGGTTTCTTCAAAGCCGTCATTAATTGTGGCTATATCACCTAAGCGAATAATAGTACCGTCGCTTTGGTTTTTAACCACTATGCTGGCAAATTCATCTTTTCGGTATGCTTGTCCTTTTGAGCTAATAAGTACATCGCCACCTTGGGTTTTTAAGTTACCCGCAGAAATGTCTGAGCTTGAGTTAGCAACCGCATTAGAAATTTGCGCCAGTGTTAAGTCATATTGGCGCAATGTATCTTGGCTTACTTCAATAGCCAGTTCGTAGTCGCGCACGCCACTTAACTCAACCTGCGTTACACTGGGTAAACGTAATATTTGATCGCGTACTTGCTCTGCATACTCGCGAGTTTCTTTTTCGCCATAATCACTAGATACAGTTACCGCTATAACCTCTCGTTTTCGCTCAGCTAGAGCAACGATGGGTTTTTCAGCATCCCCAGGAAAGGTATTAATAGCATCAACACGGCTTTTTATATCAGCGAGCAACTCTCGAGGATCGTAGCCGCTTTCCACTTCAACAGTGACAGAGCCCGAACCTTCAGATGAGCGGCTAAATATTTGCTTTATACCCTCTAAATCTTGTACAGACTCCTCTATACGTATAGTGACACCTTGCTCAACATCCTCTGGCGTCGCGCCACGTAAACTAACCTGAATGCTGATCATATCGGTTTCAAACGAAGGAAATACTTCGATCGGTATTTTCGTCGATAAACTAAACAGCCCAGACAGCAACAAAGTTACTAACAATAAATTGGCAGCAACATGGTTTTTGGTAAACCAAGCAATCATGGCTTATCTCCTTGCTTTGCTGCGCGACGTTTTTTTACTAGCTCTGCAACACTAATGCCTTGCTCTTTTGCTTGTTGTGCTAATTGCTCTGCTGTTGGGCGTTGCTTCATACTTTGTGGTTTAGTCGCTTTATTATCTTCGCCTAAAATATTCACTTGTGTACCCGAACTAACTTGCCCCAGTGGCGTAATAACAAGTTTATCACCTGCTTTTAAGCCGGTTTTTATCATTGCAAAAGCGGCATTTTGCCATGCAAGCGTTATATCTTTACGCTTTAATACTCCCTGCTCAACAATATAAACGTAAGACCCCTGATAAATAGTGCTATTTGCAATAATAAGTGCATCAGAAACTGTTTTTCCGGTGATCTGCGCTTTAACGTATTGCCCTATTTTTATTGGGTATTGATTACTTTGTGTTGCTTTATAAGGGTCATTAATTTTAGCAACCACGTAGAGTTGCTGTGCACTTTCATCAATAGCACCTTCGGTACGCGCCAACTGCCCTTGCCATGTTTGCTCACCAACTAAATCAGAGCTAAATTTAATCACGGATCCGGCCTGGTTTTTAGCACCGTCGCGGTACTGCTCAGGTAAATTAATAAAAGGTAGGTCTTTGTTTTTTATTGGCAACCGAATCTCTACGCTGTCTATTGCGTAAATAGTAGCGAGCTGAGTATTGTTGCTAACAACTTGGCCTAAATCTACATTACGACTAAGTACTCGTCCTGCAAAAGGCGCTATTATTTGGGTACGTTCTAAGTTTAACTTGGCTTTTTCAAGTGTTGCTTGCGCCGATAATACTTGTGCTTGTGCTGCAGCTAATTGTGGCTCACGTAGCACCAAGCTACTTGCAGGTTTATCATTACCTAAACGCTGCCAATCTGTAATAGCCTGCTGCCCGCGGGCTTGTTCTTCTAAAAGGCCTTGCTTTGCTGTTAATAAGTTAGCCTGTGCCGATTTAACCTCTGCTTGATAGTCTCTATCGTCGAGTTGGATTAGTACCGCACCTTTTTTAAAAAAACCACCTTCTCTAAAGTCATCGCTTATATTTATAATTAAACCCGATGCTTGAGCAACTAATAAGCTTTGTGTACGTGGTTTTACTGTGCCGTAGCTGTCTACCATCACTTGATAGTTTTGCGGCTGCAACATTTGAACTGCTACATTAATTGATGCTTTTGGTGGTGCACCAAAGCGATTAGCTTCTGGCGGGTTACCTTTAATAAACATGACGATTAAAATAGTGGCAATAATAACCGCGATTGGAATAATAATTTTTGCTGTTTTAGTTTTCATTGCTATTACTCTGTAGTTCGGTTGAAGTGTTTGCAAAATCGCCACCAAGGGCAAGGTGTAAATTAACTCGGTTTGCTATCAATTGATTTTTAATACTAATTAAGGAGCTTTGAGCATCGAACGAGCGTCCTTGTGCATCAAGCACTGTAGTGTAGCTAACCAAGCCACTTTGATATTGCTCAAACGATAATTGCTCGGCAGCAAGGGCATTTTCTTGTGCTTCTAGCGTGCTTGTATATTGCGCTTTAAGTGATTGCTGTAGCGTAATCGCATTTTCTACGTCGCTAAAAGCATCGTAAAGTGTTTGTAAATACTGCTGCTCTTGTTTTTGGCTATTTAAACGCGCAATTTCTTCATTCGCTTTTAACCGGCCGCCATTAAAAATAGGCGCTGAAATACTGCCAAGTAATGACCATGCTAGGCTAGATGGCGAAAACAAATCACTTACTCTATCAGTAGTATCACTTAAACTTGCCGTTAAATTTAAACTTGGAAAACGTTGCTTATGGGCATAAGCCAAGTTTGCATCACTTGCTAAAAGCTGATACCAATTTGCACGTAATGTTGGCTTTCGGGTAATTAACTCTGAGGGTAAACCTAGTGGAATGTCAGTATTGATAACTGGTAGGTCATTATTTGCCGAGATAATTCCTTTCGGATAATCTCCCAATAAACGCTCAAGTACTCTTGCTGTAGTTAATAAGCTAGCTTGCTGAGTAGCAATACGTGAACGCTCATTATTTAGCTCGTTGCGAGCTAAATAAACATCGAGAGCTTCGTTTAATCCTTGACGATAACCTGACTCTATAATATCAAGATTTTGCAAAGCATTGGCTTCACGGCGCTTATATAAATCAAGTAATTGCTTTGCGGTTACTACATCAAACCAGCCCTTTACTACATCGGCAACTAGCTGTTGTTTGGCTTGTTCAAAGCGCGCCTGTTGCGCTAAGTAGTTTAAATTAGCTTGGCGATTAGAATCTGACAGCTTGCCCCATAAATCAACTTCGTAACCTAAATTCAAGCTCACTGAACTTGCATTATTATAACTAATTGGGCGGTTATTTTTACTGCGGCTAGTACGCGCAGATAAGTCCAGAGTTGGCCACAACGCAGCGCCCGACACAATTAACTGCTGCTTTTGGATCGCTACATCGTAACTACTTTGTAAAAGCTGCTGGTTATTTTTAAGTGCCTGCTCCACAAGCTTATTCAGCTGTGGATTTTGTAATTGTGTAAGCCATTGCTGCTGTACGTGTAATACCGGCGCAGAGGTTTTTTGTTGCCATTGCTGCGGTACATTGTTAGGTGCTTGTTCGCGCTGCTGTGAATTTATATTGCTCGCACAGCCGCTGAGCAGCACAATACTGAGTGCCAATAAAGTTGGCTGGTATTGTTGCCAAATCATAATTAAACCTGAATTACTGCTATTTATAATGTAATTCAAGCACTTTGAACTAAAACGCTCAACTTACTTTACATAACATTACATAATTAGCCATAAACTATCGGATAACTATTTATACTCTATTTCGACATTAATGATCATTAAGAAAGTTGAAAGTAACTATAAGTGGTTTGTATCACTAAGGGGGTTGCTAAGTAGTGTACTGATAAGCTTAAAATTAGTCTGGAACAATTTTAAGCTGTATGGGATGCAGGGATAAATAATCTTTATAAACAAAAAAACCTCACAAATGTGAGGTTTTTTAATAAATGGTGCCTCGACGCGGAATCGAACCACGGACACGAGGATTTTCAATCCTCTGCTCTACCGACTGAGCTATCGAGGCACATAAACTGTGCGAGTTAACTAAATATTCTAAGCTAACTTTTTACTAAACTGATTTAGTAAATAAATGGTGCCGACTAACCGAGTCGACGGGTAACTTGAACAGACTACTGATTACAGCTTTCTTTTCAAATTACATTATAAATGGTGCCGACTAACCGAGTCGAACGGTTGACCTACTGATTACAAGTCAGTTGCTCTACCAGCTGAGCTAAGTCGGCACACAAAACTGTGTGCTAAGGCACTTTATCAATTTTAAAGATTGATAACTTTTAATAAATGGTGCCTCGACGCGGAATCGAACCACGGACACGAGGATTTTCAATCCTCTGCTCTACCGACTGAGCTATCGAGGCACATAAACTGTGCGAGTTAACTAAATTTTCTAAGCTAACTTTTTACTAAACTAATTTAGTAAATAAATGGTGCCGACTAACCGAGTCGAACGGTTGACCTACTGATTACAAGTCAGTTGCTCTACCAGCTGAGCTAAGTCGGCACACAAAACTGTGTGCTAAGGCACGCATAATACTGTTTAATATCTTTGATTTCAAACACTATTATTTAATAATGGTGCCCAGACGCGGAATCGAACCACGGACACGAGGATTTTCAATCCTCTGCTCTACCGACTGAGCTATCTGGGCGTGCGGCGTATTAAACGAGTTTTGCTGTTACAAGTCAACTTTTTTTTCATTCTTTATAACTGTTTGCACGGTTTTTATGCAACTCGGGTCTTTTTTAATTAACACTGCTCATTTATACTACAAACAAGTGAAAAGTAGCACCATAATTTTAATCTAAACTATGCTAAAGTTGCGGCGAGTTATTTTTACTTGTTTTTGTTTATCCCAAAGTACGGTAAAGGCTTACCGTGTTATTAATATACCAATTAGGAAAAATCCATGCAGAGTAAGTTCTCTTCAGTGATAAAAGGTTTGTTACCTCTTTTTTTATTAAGCAATGTAATTATAACCACACTGTTTATAATTGCCTTTTCACTTTATTCTCAAAGTGAAGTGGATACTAAAAAGAGCGCACCGCTTATTGACATCACTTCACTGGCTAACAAGCTAGAAGCTCCTCTAATCGACGCTTTAACTATATACGGACAAGGTAAAGTACAAGAGCTGCTTGAGCTTACCTCTGTATTTAGTGACAACTTTGAATACACGCTATATCGCTTTAGCGCTACATCACAAACGGAGCTGGTATATAGTACTAACAAACCTGCAATTGCTGCTATTAAACTTAACGAGCATTTAGTTGATCAAGGTGTTTTACATAAAGTTTTAACGCTTAACGATCAACCTATTGGCGAGCTTATTTTAAAACAAAAAAAATCCCCTCCCACTTTAACTAAACAAACGTCATTATTGAGCGCCTATTTTATGGCTTGTATAGCGGTTATTACATTATTTGTATTAGCATTGCTATTAAACCAATATATTAATAACCGTTTACGTAAGAGTACGGGCTTGCTTAGCGAAGAATTACAGGCTGTAACTGATAGCAGTAATTTTAACAGCACTGTAAATGAGCAGTTAGGTAATGGCTTAAATGTGATTGCACTAAATATTAATTTTTTATTGAAAAAAGTACAAGCAGCTTTATCTGAGAATGAAAAAACTCGAAAAGAATTACAAAAACTGCAAAACAATCTTGAAATTGAAGTGCAAACTCGAACTCTTGCACTTGAAAAAGAAACTTTAAATGCGCAAAAAGCAAGTGAAACTAAAACGACCTTTTTAGCAACTATGAGTCATGAAATTAGAACCCCTATGAATGGCGTTATAGGAACTATAGATTTACTGCGCCAAACAAATTTAGACGGTTCACAATATCGGCTTAGTACCATTATTCGTGAATCTGCTTTTTCTTTACTGAGTATTTTGGACGACATTTTAGATTTTTCTAAAATTGAAGCAGGCAAACTAAATATTGACCCGATCCCGTTTTCTGTAACCGATACGATTGAAGAAGTGGTGCGCGTACTTTCTTCTATCGCTAAACACCGTGATCTCGATTTAAATCTATCGATTGCCCCTGATATCCCTATTAACCTTATTGGTGATAACACTCGAGTACGCCAGATACTATATAACCTATGCAGCAATGCGATTAAGTTTACCAGCACGAGTGAATCGCATAAGGGGCAAGTTAATATCTCTGTAGAGGTAGCTCACAACACAGCAGAACACTTCACTTTACGTTTTTGTGTAACCGATAATGGTAAAGGCATGAGCCAAGCGCAATTAAGAGAAATATTTAATCCGTTTATTCAAGCGGAAAGCTCAATAACCAGAGAATACGGTGGAACCGGCCTTGGATTGTCAATTTGTAAAAGTTTAACCGAGTTAATGTTAGGTACTATATCGGTTAATAGTAATATTGGCATAGGCAGTGAATTCATCGTGGAGCTGCCATTTAGTACTTCGGGTAAAATTAAGTTCGCACATAAAAATAGTTTAGATGGCAGGCATATTGTTGTAGTGAGTAATAATGTTGACCGTGAAAAAGTAATCTATCGTTATTTATCATTTATGGGCGCCAAAATAACTTATGTGCACAACGAGCAAGAAATTGAGTCTCTGCACGACGCTAAAGATATCATTTGGGTTGTTGATGGCATTGATGATATGGACAGCATAAATGCATTTTTAAGGCGTTTACTTTACTCTTTAGAGGATAATAATCAGCAGGTTGTCGTTTTAAGCAAGCTAGATGATGCAGCTATTAATCATAAAAATATTTTTTATATTAACGCAACGCCATTATGTAAGTCTAACTTTATGCTATCAATACTTGTAGCTGCAGGTTTACATCAGCCTAAGCACATTAAAAAAACCATAGCATACGATAACCATTTAACTACAGAGCAAGCTTTAGCCGCTAACAAGCTTATTTTACTAGTTGAAGACAACCTTTTGAATCAGCAAGTTATAACTGATCAACTGCACATCTTAGGTTACGGTGTTGAAGTAGCTAATAACGGTGAGGAAGGGATTAATATGTGGCGAAAAGGTAACTATTCGCTCATTTTAACCGATTTACATATGCCGATAATGTCGGGCTACGATATGGTCGAAAAAATCCGCAATGAGGCCGAAATGCTAGGTTCGGTTATTTCACAGCCTTATATAATTGCCGTGACAGCCAACTCTTTAAAAGGTGAAAAAGAACGCTGTTTAGCTGTTGGTATTAACGACTTTATTACTAAGCCTGTTGAGCTTAACGTTTTAGAAAGTACACTAATACGCTGGAATGAAAAAAGTAATCACAAGAGCATAGACATACCACATCAAAAGCCAGCAATGCCAATAGATATGGATTCAGTAGCTAAATACATTAATGGCGATGACGCGAAGAAAATACGTTTCTTTAAAATGTATTTAGAGCAGAGCCAAGAGCTAATAAAGTCGATTAACTTTGGTGTTATGCAAAGCAACGTTAATGAGATTCTTGAGGGGTGTCATCAATTAAAGTCTATATCTAAAACCATTGGGGCGCATCGCGTCGCTGAACTGGCCGTCGTGTTTGAAGAGCAATGTAAAACAGATGAACTAAACAGCGATAAGTTAATTGATTTAAGAGATCAATTAGAAATTGAATATTCTAAAGCTGCTCAATTTTTAAAAGAGCAAATTAAAAGTGCCGAGCAGCAAGAACAACCGAGTTAATTAATTTAGGTATAAAAAAAGGGCTATTTAGCCCTTTTTTTATTCCACATAACAATTACTTTTCTGGTGGTTTGTAGCCTTCAATTTCTACTTCTTTGTTTTCAAACAAAAAACCAACCATTTGCTGCTCTAAAAAGCTACGATGCTCTGGGTCCATCATATTTAAATGCTTTTCGTTAATCAGCATTGTTTGCTTGTGCTGCCACTGCGCCCAAGCCTCTTTAGAGATATTGTTAAAGATTTTTTCGCCTATTTCGCCAGGATATAATTGAAATCCAAGCCCTTCAGCTTCTTTTTGTAACTTTTGACAAAATACTGTACGTGCCATAATTAATTCTCTTTAGCGATAGTTATAAACAAGTCTAACCTATTGGTGCAATTTGTTTAACCAACTTTTTAGTTGGTGCTGCTAAACCCACCTCAATTGACTGATCTAGTGGGTACCAAACTAATTGTCGGTCGTTAATTACATCTGGAATTTGTACTACATTTAGCACATGTGGATTAATAGTAAGTTCAAAGTGCGAAAATATATGGGTAAAGGGTTCAAGCGCCACTAAGTCAGCTGTTAGCCCTTGCTGCGCTATAAACACCTCTAGTTCGCTCAATTCATTAAACTCAAAAAAGCCAAACAACCCGCCCCATATTCCTGAGTTAGGCCGTTTTTCCATGAGCACTTTATCATCATGTTTAATAATTAACTGATGGCAGCTTTTTTTCGGCACTGCTTTTTTAGGTTTTGAGTGTGGGAATGTTTTTACCTGCTGCGTTTTAAATGCACCACAGCGGCTACTTAACGGACATGCAGGGCAGTCAAAACGACTACGCGAACATAAGCTCGAGCCTAAATCCATCATAGCTTGATTAAACTCGGTTACGTTATTTTTAGGCGTTAGCTGCTCGCTCAAATGCCAAAGTTGGCTTTCGACTTTTTTAACACCATACCAGCCTTCAACCATAAAAAAACGGGCTAATACTCGCTTAACATTACCATCGAGTATGGGGTGATGCTGCCCAAGTGAAAGTGATAACACTGCACCGGCTGTAGAGCGCCCTATTCCGGGTAAATCAATAACCTCTTCAAGCGTTGTAGGAAACTGCCCCTGATACTTGTCACGAACTATTTTAGCTGTTTTATGTAAGTTACGTGCCCTTGCGTAATACCCTAAACCAGTCCAGTGATGCAGCACCTGATCTTCATCGGCGTTAGCTAAAGCAATAATATCGGGAAAGCTTTGCATAAACCTTTCAAAATAAGGGATAACGGTCACTACTTGAGTTTGTTGTAACATCACTTCAGACACCCATACTTTATAGGGTGTTTTTGCTAACTGCCACGGCAGCGTTTTTCTACCATGAAGATGATACCAATCAACCACTTGGTTAGAAAACCAATCAGACTGCTGTTTATTTAAATCCAAAATAGTTTACTTTTTACGTATGCTCAATGGCGGCTCAGTTTATTGCAGTTAGTGAAAAGATCAAGCTATAGCGCCTCTATACACCTAGTAAAATCAGCTAGAGCTTGTTATCCATGGCTTGGTCAGGGATAATACGCAACCATTTTTTAAACCAGTTATTTTTGTCAGGCCAATAATATGAGTGAATCAAGTAACACTAATCTTGAGCAAGCAAAGCAAGAAGGTAAGTATATCCGCACTATTCGTAGTTTTGTAAAGCGCGAAGGTCGTTTAACCAAAGGCCAAGCTGCCGCTATCGAAAAATGCTGGCCAATAATGGGCTTAGAGCATAAAAATGGCATGCTTGATTTAAGCGAAGTTTTTGGCAATAACAATGATGTAGTGCTAGAAATTGGTTTTGGTATGGGCAAATCACTGGTTGAAATGGCAAAAAATGCCCCGCATTTAAACTTTATTGGCATAGAAGTACACCGCCCAGGCGTTGGTGCTTGTTTAATGGATGCTGATGAAGCGGGTATTACTAATCTGCGTATTTTTGAACACGATGCGGTTGAAGTTTTAGCCGATTGTATAGCAGATGAAAGTTTAACAACCTTACAATTGTTTTTCCCTGATCCTTGGCATAAAAAGCGTCACCATAAACGCCGTATTGTACAAGGCGAGTTTGTTGAAAAATTACGTTCACAGTTAAAAATGGGCGGTGTTTTTCATATGGCTACCGACTGGGAAAATTATGCTGAGCATATGCTTGAAGTAATGCAAGCTGCGCCTGGCTTTAAAAACCAGTCAACAACAAACGACTACGTACCACGCCCTGATTTACGCCCGTTAACCAAGTTTGAGCAACGCGGCCATCGTTTAGGTCATGGTGTGTGGGATTTAATGTTTGAACGCACTAAGTAATCTGTATTTCGGATAATAAATACCTTAACCTACATTTAGGTTAAGTACATAACTCTGTAAATTATATAATCTGTAAGGTAAAGCCATTTATGAGCGTATTAACCAATCCAAGCCTACTGTTACTTCGCAATAGCGAAAAGTTAGTTGGGAAATCTATATTGGTGGTCAACTTTGTTCAAGATGGCTTTTTAGCCGAGCTTAAAAAGCGCAACCCAGAGAGTAAAATAACCGCCTTTAGCTACAATCATGCTAATGGCGAATTTGCCAAAAACACACCCGGCGTTGATGTATGTGTAAACCACTGTATTAGCGGTAACGACTTTGATTTAGTGGTTCTTTACTATCCAAAATCAAAACCTGAAGTTCTTATGGCGCTTGATAATATACGCGCAGTAATTACAGCAGATGCTGAGTTACTGGTGGTTGGCGAAAATAAGAGTGGTGTTAAATCAATAGAAAAACAGCTTACTGATAAAGCTAATTTTAGTAATAAAATAGACTCAGCAAAGCACTGTGTTTTATATTCATTTGCAGAGCTTAAACAACTTAGTCAGTTTAATATTAGCGATTATCATAAGCCATTTACGGTCAGTGTGGCCGATAGCGAATTTACCGCTATCAGTATTCCTGGGGTATTTAATCACGGTAATTTAGATGTTGGCACTAAAATATTGCTTGAAAACGCTCCGTTTATTAAGCAAGGTACTGTGCTCGATTTTGGTTGTGGCGCTGGCTTAATTGCAACTTATTTAGGGCTGCAAAATCCGGCATTGAGCTTTGTTTGTAGTGATGTGAGCGCTTTGGCAATCTATGCAACAACGCAAACCCTTAAGCTTAATAACATTAAAGGCGAAGCCCTCTTAAGTGATGGACTTACTAACATTACAGGTAAGTTCGATCTTATTATTAGTAACCCACCTTTTCATACCGGTATTGCAACCGACTACACAGTGGCTGAAACCTTTTTAGCCAATGCTAAACAGCACCTAACTAAAGCAGGTAAGTTGAATATTGTTGCTAATAGCTTTTTAAAATACCCGCCAATTTTAGAAGCGCAATTTGATAACTATCACACCGTGTTTAAAAATAATAAGTTTGCCGTTTACAGCAGTTAATAATGCTCATGTTTGAGCACCTCAAGTGCTCAAACTTATTTATAAAATTAATTACCCTCCTGAATTTTTACCGCTTAGCAATAATAGTCAAAATATTGAGGGGAATAGTAAAATCAAGTATTTGACCTTTTTATAACAAATAAATAAGGATAAGGTACGAGAACTATTTCAAGCCGTCTATCTGCTGGCAAACCTGTTAAGTAATATCCAAGTAAACTCTGAGCGTAAGACAGCTTTTATAGTCAAAGTAAAAACGACACTCACCAACAACACCACAGCTTAAACAACGTACTGATTAATTATAAGCATGCTCTTGAATTTTAACTTTATGACCTCATTAATAGAGCATTCGTTATTCAACTATATTATTTAGTGAATTAACTGCTTAAAGTTAAATATTTTCTGAACTTTAATGCTTTTAAGATATCACATACATTGATGAAAGGTTGGAAAGTGATATAATTTCGTTTTGAATTAGTCTGATTATTTTAAGTATCTTTACCTGATTGATGGATGTATCAATTACTAAAGGGAAATGGCTTTGACTTTAATAATTCAAAATATGCATCCAATTTTAAAGATCAATTAAACAGTAGCTTTACTCTATACCTTTTAAGTAGGCTGTGCGGATCCTGCTGTTTTTCTCTAATTGTTTTTACTTGTTAACAATTAGATATAATCCTATACTCTTTTAGTAATCGGTTTATAAAACTATACCGGTTTTTTTTATAAATAAAACACACCAAAAGGTTAATTAAAAATGCAAACGCCAGTCATTCTGATAGTAGAGGATGAAGACGTAACTAGACTAAACCTCGTTAGTTTATTTGAAGCTGAAGGTTACAAAGTTATTGAAGCCATTGATGGCGATGACATGCATGATAAGCTTACAAATAATGACGACGTCAATCTTGTAGTTATGGATATCAATCTACCGGGTAAAAACGGGCTAATTTTAGCACGTGAGTTACGCCAAAAACGCAAAGTCGGTCTTATTTTCTTAACAGGCCGTGACAATGATGTAGATCGTATTTTAGGCCTAGAAATTGGTGCTGATGACTATATTACTAAACCGTTTAATCCTCGCGAATTAACTATTCGTGCGCGTAATTTAATTACTCGTACTGCCCTAGGTGGTGAAGAGTCTGCACTTGAAACAAATGGTGTAATTACGTTTAACGGTTGGGAACTTGACGAAAACAGTCGCTGTCTTACTTCTCCAGGTGGAGACGCAAAACGTCTACCTAAAGGCGAATACAGAGCACTGCGTTTAATGCTTGACTCTCCAGGTCGTATTTTTAGCCGTGAGCAATTAATTAAACACATGACTGGCCGTGAGCTACGTGCAAACGATAGAACAGTTGATGTTACAATTCGTCGTATTCGTAAGCACTTTGAAAGCGACAACTCAACAACTGAGTTGATCAGCACCATTCATGGTGAAGGTTATCGCTTCATTGGTAAAATCGACAGCTAATTAGTTACTCTAATTGCTGTAAGAATAAATGAAGGGCATGCTGTCCTTCATTTATTTTGTCTGCTAAAACATCTAACCACTGCTTTAACACCTCGTCAGATTCATCCAGCGCACCATACTCCATTACTTTTGCATGCAATTGCACATCATTTAAGCCTACAGATCCCGCAGCACCTTTAAGCTTATGTGCAACTGATTTATATTCTTCTCTGTCGCCTGAGTTTAACGAGGTAAGTAACTCTTGCTGATATTGGGGATTGAGTTTTTCAAATAACTGACTACTGCGTTTAAACACCACCAAACCCATTGAGTTTACAAAGTCTTCTATAGTTTCAACATCAAGTAAATGTGCATTAATGTCAGCAAGCGCTGCTGTACTTACTTTTAATTGTGGCTCATTACTTCTTGTTTGTTTTATACCAAATAAATCAGCCAATATTTTATCTAGTTTTACCGTATTGATAGGCTTAGCGAGCGCTCCTTGGATTGAAATCCCCTCTAGCTCTTGCTCTGCACTGCGCACATTTGCGGTAAGCGCTACAATAGGTAGTTTATCAAAATGGCTATCGGCTCTTATTTGCCTTGCTACTTCATCACCGTTTATATCGGGTAACTGCATATCAAGTAAGATCAAATCTAAATCGTCTTCAGTTTCTACAAAAGACAATGCATCTTCGCCGGTCTCAGCCCAAATAACTTCATGACCACGCTGTTCAAGTAAGTTAGTCGCAATTTCGGCATTTAACGGCACATCTTCTACTAACAGTATATTTAAGCTGCGTCCTACATAACTATTCTCAGTGGGTGCGCTACATAAAATTAGCGGTATTTCTACTATAAAGCAGCTCCCCTCGCCTTCGGTACTATTAACCGAAATAATCCCCTGCATTGCATCAACTAAGGCTTTGGTTACTGCTAAGCCAATGCCAGAACCAATAGCATTGGTGCCTTTAAGATCTGGCGCTTTATAATACATATCAAAAATACGAGAGAGCTGTTCGGCTGGTATGCCTTCTCCGGTGTCTGATATTTTCATGGTAAGCCAAGGGCCATCATCTCGATTTTCACGAATACAGGTAAGGGTTACACTGCCCTTATGAGTAAATTTAACCGCATTATTTATTAAGTTCCAAACAACTTGGCGAAGTCGGGTTGGATCTAGTTGCGCATAAATATCTAGCATGCCTAAGCGTTTAATATCAAAAGAAAGATCTTTTTGTTCAGCAATTAGGCCTGCAAAGTTAACCACATCGTTAATAAAGTCTGATACGTTTATAGCATTAGTTGCAATATCTAACTGCTCTCTGTCTATTTTGTCTAAATCTATAATGTCGTTAAATATATTACCTAGTGTTTCGGCACTCGAAAACACCGTATTACACCAACTACGCTGCTGTTTATTAAGCTCTGTATCAAGCAACATACGTGTTAAACCAACAATGCCATTAAGTGGTGTACGCAACTCATGGCTCAAAGTGGCAATAAATTTACCTTTATCCTTGTAGGCTGTTTCAAGTGCTTCTGCAGCCTCTTTACGACTCGTAATATCACGGCCAAATGCAAGTAAACCTATGTACTTACCTTTATCATTAATAAACGGCAATTTACGTAATTCAAACCAACGCGTTTCGCCGCCCACATCGTATTGAACATCTATAGTTAATGCTTGATGAGTTTGCTCTACCTGTTTATCGGTTTTTAAAACTTCAGATAAAAATTGATTAGGAAATATTTGTTCAGCACTCTTACCGATTAATTCGTCACTGGTTTTACCCATTACTTCTTCAAACATTTTATTACAGCCAGCAAACACACCGTTGTCGTCGCGGTAATAAAATAAATCGGGGGAGGAGTCTACTATTGAGCGCTGTAGCATACTTTGCTGGGCAAGCTCTTGTTGTGTTTTTTTACGCTCAGCAATTTCTTTTCTTAGCTCTTCTATTGCCCGGTGCTTGGCATGGAACGCCATTTTACGCTCATCAATTTCTACATTTAAGCGATTTATATTATCTTTTAATGTTTGATTGAGTAGCTTTTCTTGTTTTGTCGCACTGTCTAAATATGCATAGGAGGCATCTAGTTGCCTGATTGAATTTATTAGCACGCTTATAACCAGAGGCGATACCACAGAGGTAAAAAATACCACTGCTAATATATCAACAAGATTAACTTCTCCAACGGCAACATAATAAAACATACTTGATAAAACAAGCGAAACTGCCAATAACAAAGCATAGCAAATGGCTGCAGTTTTAAACTCACCAAACCGAGTTATTAAACTAGAAAGAACTCGAGCCCAAGGGCTCAAAGAGGAATCGGTCATATATCAGTGTGTCTCTTAGCTTAATTACAAAAAGGTTTAAATTGCATGTTATGGTTAATTTTAGCATTTTCTATCAGCTATTTTCATGTTGTGCGATAAAAACTCTAATATTTATTGTTTGAATCATTAGCTGGCTACAACTCATCATTCCAGCAATAAATTATTTAGTGTAAAATGCGGCGCTTTATTATTGCTAATAACGAGTAACACACCATGCAAACTAATATGCCCGATATAGCTAACACGGCTCCCGCCTTACAAACTGGTACATTAGACTGGGTGGGAATGGGTGAAATTGAACTGCCATTTATTTTTGAGTCGCATGGCATAACGCCAGTTACTGTTAATGCTAAAGCCCGCGCTTTTGTAAACTTACACAAAGAAGATGCAAAAGGCATTCATATGTCGCGCTTATTTTTAGCGCTCGACACGCTCTCTACTGAGCAGCAAGTTAATCCTCAAACATTAGCTCAAGCGCTCGATTTTTTTATTAGTAGCCACGAAGGCTTAAGTGATAAAGCACTTATAGAATTTAAGTTTGAATTACCACTGCGCCGTAAATCGTTATTAAGCGGCAAGGCTGGCTGGAAAAGTTACCCCGTTATATTAACCAGCACAATTGAACAAGGTGTTATTAATTACGAGCTAAGTGTTGATGTAACCTATTCATCAACTTGCCCATGTTCAGCGGCACTTGCGCGTCAGCTGATACAAAATGCATTTGCCGAAAAATTCAGTCAAGAAACCCTCAGTCAAAAAGAAGCACTAGAATGGCTAGGTACTACGCAAGGTATTGTAGCCACCCCACACTCGCAGCGCTCAATTGCTAATGTAAAAGTAAAGCTCGACAGTAATATTACTCAATTTGACGTAGTTAATTTAATTAACACGATTGAAGATGAATTAAAAACGCCAGTACAAGCGGCAGTGAAACGTGAAGATGAACAAGAGTTTGCCCGCCTAAATGGTCAAAATTTAATGTTTTGTGAAGATGCTGCTCGTAAAATTAAAGCGCTACTAGAAACACAGCAATACAGTGATTACTGGTTACAAATAAATCATTACGAATCGCTGCATGCGCACGACGCACTCGCTATTGCAGTTAAAGGCGTTGCTGGCGGTTATAGAGCTTAAGTTCTTATTTTGCAGTGTTCAATATCCATACGGGAACATACTACTTAACTAACTAATTTAGGCACGTTAATTGCTTTACTTAAGCAGTGTCAATTTGTTGTTATGGAGTTACCGTATGGAATTCGCTTTATTATCAATTTTAGTATTAGTTGTTGGGGCCTCTGTTGTTGCGTCAAAGTTTAACGATGATGGCGGAAACCCTTATCCTTTTACCCGCAAGCAAAATGTATTTACTCAAGTAGAAAGTGCTTTTTTAAATTTATTAGAACGCGCAGTGGGCGATCAGTATAAAATTGTTAGTCGTGTAAAACTAATCGACGTGATTGATTGCAAACAAGGTTTATCGGCAAAGTCTAAGCGTGCAGCAATGGCTAAAGCTAAAAATAAACAGCTTGATTTTGTGCTAGTCGATAAAGAAAAAATGACCATAGTGGCAGCCGTAGACTTAGTAAACAATGCCAATAAAGATGGCCATAAAGCACAACGCGACTGGTTTGTTAATGGCGCATTAGAGGCCGCTGGCATCCCGCATATTCGTATGAAAGTAAAATCAGGCTATCGCCCAAGTGAAGTACGCGACGCTATTATGTTTAAACTCGGCAAACCTGCGGCTACGCAAACAGCTCGCCCTATTCGTACCCGAGTTCAAAAACCAGCGGTGCTATCACCTTCTCAAGCTAAAGCGCACTCTACAGCACTAGCCGAAATTTAACGTAAATAACATAATAAAAAGCGAGCAAAGTAAAACTGCTCGCTTTTTTGTTTTTTAGCGCTAACTTCACGTATAATCAGCGCATTCAAACTCAGGAACTTAACACTATGAATGTTGGTATTATTGGCGCAATGGAGCCAGAAGTTAAAATTTTGCGCGAAGCAATGCAAAATCCACAAACTTTAACTAAAGCTGGTTTTACTTTTTATACCGGTGAATTAGCAGGTAACACAGTAACATTGGTTCAATCTGGTATTGGTAAAGTAGCATCAACTATTGCAACTACATTACTTATTGACAACTTCGCCCCTGATTGCGTAATTAACACCGGCTCTGCCGGCGGCTTTGATCCGTCATTAAATGTGGGCGATGTAGTTATTTCGTCAGAAGTTCGTCATCATGATGTTGATGTAACTGCCTTTGGTTACGAAATAGGTCAAGTACCACAAATGCCAGCAGGTTTTGCAGCACACCCTAAATTAGTGGCTGCCGCAGAGCAAACTATTGCGCAAATTAGTGACGTAAAAACCTTAGTTGGTTTAATTTGTACCGGCGACATATTTATGTGTGACCCAATACGTATTGAAAAAGCCCGTAGCGACTTTCCTACAATGCTTGCAGTAGAAATGGAAGGGGCATCAATTGCGCAAACCTGTCATACACTTAATACACCGTTTGTGGTTATTCGCTCGATGTCAGATATTGCCGGCAAAGAGTCGCCGCAGTCGTTTGAAGAATACCTAGAAACAGCATCAATCAATTCATCTAAAATGGTAGTGGCGTTACTTGAAAAGCTAACGGCAGTTTCACTGTAAATGCTCAGCAATATGGTTCAAAATCACTTGGACTTTATTGTATTTATAATGGCGCTCCTTGCTGAGCGCTTTTTACCACTTGTTAGTTGGTATCATCCTAACACCGCTTTAACGGCTATTTTTAGCGCTATTGGTAAGCGTATTTATAAAGCAGCAGAACCCAATAGCTATCAATATTTAGCCGCAGCCCTTGCCAGTACACTTATTTTAAGTGTGGTACTTATTATTATTGTATTACTACTGGAATTTGCATTTTACCCTGAATTACTCGCCGGGCTTATTTTATATTTATGCCTTGAGAGTAAAGCTATTGATAAAAAAGCACTACGTATTGCTAAGCTTACCAAACAAAATCAAAAATCTGCCGCCCGTGAGCTATTAAAGCCATTAGTAGCCCGAGATGTTACTAAACTCTCTGGTGCAGGCATAATTAAAGCCTTAATAGAGAGCCTAATATTACGTACTGCAAGATATTACTTTGTGGTGATATTTGTTTTTTTAGTACTTGGCCCTATTGCAGCGCTTGCCTATCGATTACTTACTTTAATTGAGCAGGCATGGCGCAGTAACATTAAACCCAACAGCCCTTTTTTAAAGCCGCTTAAAATTACCTTGTTTATTATTGAATTTATTCCTATGCGCTTATTGGCACTGACTATTGCAGCCAGTAAAGCGAGCAAGCTAAGCATGCATTATATAAAGCATTATGGCAGGCACTTTTATCAAACTAATACCGGGTGGCTTTTAAGCACTTGCTCTGCATCATTAGGCGTACAACTAGGCGGGCCTGCAGTGTATTTTGGCGAACGTTTTAACAAAATGCGTATTGGTACCGAACGCCTCCCTATTGCTGAGGACGTGCCGATTACTATTAATAGACTAAATCAAGCGCGGGTATTTTGGTTACTGGTCGTTGTTTGCATAGAAATACTTAAAAACATTTAGCTAAGGGCGAGTTACACACCTATTATTAAAAATACAAAAAATATAAGCACAAAAAAACCAGCCGTGGCTGGTTTTTAGCGTTTTACCGTTTAGCTTTACGCTACAGTAATATTTGCAAACTTACGCTTACCTACTTGGTAAATAGCCGTACTGCCTTTTGCTATTTCAAGTTTAGTGTCTGTAATTTTATCTTCGCCGTTGAGCTTAACTGCACCTTGCTTAATCATGCGCATTGCTTCTGATGTACTAGCAACTAAGTTAGCTTCTTTAAGCAAGTTAGCAATTAAAATGCTGTCTTGCTCAATGGTTACTGTTAGTTCAGGTATTTCATCCGGCAGAGCTTTTTTCTGAAAGCGCTGAATAAAGTCATCATGAGCTGCTTGTGCATCGGCTTCACTATGAAAGCGCGCAATAAGCTCTTTTGCTAACTCAATTTTAATATCACGAGGATTTGTACCTTGCTCTACACGCTCTTTTTGCGCGTTAATACCAGCAATCGACAGCCCGCTTAATAAGTCGTAGTAACGCCACATTAGCACATCACTAATCGACATTATTTTACCAAACATATCGTTAGGCGCATCGGTAATACCTATATAGTTACCCAACGATTTAGACATTTTTTGCACCCCATCGGTGCCCTCTAATAACGGCGTCATTATTACTGTTTGTGGTTTTTGGCCTTCGTCTTTTTGTAGCTCACGACCCATTAGCAGGTTAAAGCGCTGATCAGTACCACCGAGCTCTACATCAGCCTCAAGTGCAACCGAATCCCAACCTTGCACTAACGGATATAAAAACTCATGAATAGCAATAGACTGGCCACTAGCGTAACGCTTTTTAAAATCATCACGCTCTAACATACGCGCAACGGTTTGGCGTGCTGCAAGTTTGATCATTCCAGCTGCGCCTAAATTTTCCATCCAGGTAGAATTAAATGCGACCGTGGTTTTTGCAGGATCAAGAATTTTAAATACTTGCTCTTTATAAGTCTCAGCATTAGCAAGCACGTCTTCGCGAGTAAGCGGCTTACGCGTTACGTTTTTACCTGTTGGGTCGCCAATCATACCGGTAAAGTCACCAATTAAAAATACAACCTCATGACCTAAGTCCTGAAAGGTTTTCATTTTATTAATAAGTACCGTGTGACCTAAGTGTAAATCAGGCGCGGTTGGATCAAAGCCCGCTTTAATTTTTAGTTTTTTTCCAGATTTTAATTTTTCAACTAACTCATCTTCAATTAATATCTCTTCTGTACCGCGTTTTATCTCTGCAAGAGCGGTTTGTAAATCCACTGTGTGTTACTCCAAAAAATTCTGTTAACGAAGGGGTTAATTATTAATATGCTCGCGGCTTATTACTAGATAAGTAGCACTTTTAGAGTCAATAAACCTATGTAACTAAGATAGCAAATTATTACCTAATTAAAACAACTTTTTAAACGATAGCGTCACTAAATAAGGCAAAGCGGCATAAGTTGCATAAACGAGTAAAGATAACTGTTTGCAACACTTTAAAAACAGCACAAACAGCTGCAGCTTTGGTTTTTAAATTACTAACGTGATGATGCATCATTGTTTTATTATTTTGCTCAAAAATACCGCGGTTTAGCCCTAGTTCTAGATTAATAAAACACCTAGATCATAAGCTGCTTTAATACTAAGATGCCTATAAGCCCTGTGATTTTAGCTTAATTTAGCATTAGTTTAAATCTACAAAATACTAGTATTCGTACATTATTCGTTATATCCTGCAAGATAATCTATTAATTTTCTTGACAGCAGAAAAAGGCACGTTATGGTTCACGTGGTTCACACGCTCCCCAAAAAACACAAATTGCTTATTTTAGGCTTAGTTTCTGCTATTGCTGGCTTAGCTTTTCTCCCTTCTGAAAAAGCCACTGCATCCAAAGACAATAGTGAAAACACGCTAGAAATTGGCAAGCGCTATGAGTTACAAGTTAAAGTTGATGACAACGAAAAATTAACTGCGTTAAACTCAGAGCAAGCAGCAGACAAGCTGCCAGAATACGACTTTGTTGATCACCAAGTAAAAAATGGAGATAACTTAGCTATTATTTTTAAACGTGCTGGCTTTTCAGCTCAAACGTTACATAAATTAATTAACACTAACGCAGAAACTCGCAAACTTACTAAAATTCACCCGGGTGAAACACTGAGTTTTGCCACTGCAAAAGATGGCGATTTAGCACAGCTGCGTTACGTTATTTCAAAAACAGACACTTTATTTGTTACCTTAAACGATGAAGGGCAATACGACACTTCAATCGATAGTAAAGAAATAGAAACACTAACTAAAACAGTAGGCGGCGAAATTTCTAGTAGCTTTTGGACTTCAGCAATAGCTGCAGGTTTAAGCGAGCGCCAAATAATGAACTTTGCCGATATATTTGGTTGGGATGTAGATTTTGCTAACGATATTCGCAAAGGCGATGGGTTTGGTTTAATTTATGAATCTCACTATGTAGATGGTGAGTTTATTGGTACTGGTAAAATTATTGCTGCGGAATTTGTTAACCAAGGCCAGCGCTATGCTGCAATTCGCCACACTGACGGTAGTTTTTATACTCCTGAAGGGCGCAGCATGAAAAAAGCATTTTTACGTGCACCAGTTAGTTTTAAATATATAAGCTCAAGCTTTAACCCGCGACGTTTGCACCCAGTAACGGGGCAAGTTAGAGCGCATCGCGGTATAGACTTTGCGGCGCGCACTGGCACGCCGGTAGTTGCCTCAGGTAATGGTAAAGTTATTAAATCGGGTTACAGTAAATATAATGGTAACTATGTATTTATTAGCCATGGCACACAGTACGTAACTAAGTACTTGCACCTTAATAAACGCCTAGTAAAAACAGGGCAAAAAATTAAGCAAGGTGAGCAACTCGGTACTGTTGGCTCTACTGGTCGTGTGACCGGTGCCCACTTACACTATGAATTTTTAGTTAATGGTGTTCATCGTAATCCTAAAACCGTTAAATTGCCTAAGTCAGAGCCGCTGCCACGTGCAGAGCTTGCCAAGTTTAAGCCTATTGCTGATAACTTTATTGCCCAGTTAGAGCGCAACCGCGAACTACAGTTAGCACTTAAGTAACATTAAATCATTATTAAAAAAGCCTTTGCTAGGTAACTTGCAAAGGCTTTTTTGTACCTATAATTTTTTTGCCTATGAATAATAGACTGACACACTAATTCATTAATACATAAATTAGCTGTACCACTAACGATACCATTACCAGTGGCCATATATACTTACTGTATTTTTTAGCGCCATCTAAGCCTATTTTACTTTGATACTTTTCTAATAACGGAATTAATATTAACAATGCGACAAACAAGCTAATTAAAATAACGAATATATTCATAGTAATACCTTAAGTGGGGGTCTAAATTAGGGTAACTCGTGCCCTTTGGCGCTGACATATAATGCATACCAATGCTCTCGGGTTAATTCTATATTTACAGCGCTGCACGATGCAGCCAGTCGCTTAGCATTAGTTGTGCCTATTACCGGTTGAATTAATGCCGGATGGCGCAGTAACCAAGCCAATACAATAGCCTCGGCAGACGTGCTATAAAGTGCTGCTAACTTATTAACTAATATAGCGGTATTAATATCTGCAGGTGATGCATTTTGCAGCTGTTTTCCTGAATATAATCCTTGGCATAAGCTACCCCAGCTTTGAATTTGTATTTCCTGCTCGGTGCAATATTCTATAAAGCCGGGAGTAAAGTTAATGTCTTTGCCATCGCGGTTACCGACATATACCCCCTCATCAACCCAGGCTGATTGCTTTAAGCTTGCTTCAATTTGGTTGGCAACTATGGGCATATCAAGGGCTGTTTGTAAAAACTGTATTTGTTGCTGCGACATATTAGACACCGCAAAATGACGTACTTTGCCACTTTCTTTTAAGCGACTAAATACCTGAGCTACTTCTTCAACTTGTATCAAAGGGTCGGGTCTGTGCAGCATAAGTACATCTAAATAATCAGTATTTAACCGCTTAAGAGAGCCCTCTACTGATTGCTCAATCCATTGCTTTGATAAGTCGTAGCGCTTTGGCCCTTGCTCATCGGCAAAACGAATTCCGCACTTTGACTGGATATAAATTTGCTCTCTCAGCTCTGGGCGCTGCTTAAGGACTTGGCCAAACACCTGCTCAGCTTTACCAAATGTATAAATATCGGCGTGATCAAAAAAATTAATGCCACCGGCTATTGCTGTATCTATACAAACATGTGCCTGCTGGGTATGAGTATTAGTTAAGGGGTCTTTATTCCAGCCTCCCCCAAGTCCCATACAACCAAATATGAGCTTGCTAACATTAGGTAAATATTTTGCCAAAGGAGTGTCATGCATGCCGGCTATCCTTAATTAATTACAAGTAGCTTACTGTAACAAAAACAGTCAATAAATTAAGCATAAAAAAAAGCGCAGTAAACTGCGCTAATCGGTTGGATTTTAAAATTGATGTTAGCCAACAAGTGCTAATAAAATACCTGCTGCAACTGCACTGCCTAGTACTCCGGCAACATTTGGCCCCATTGCATGCATAAGTAAAAAGTTATGTGGATTGCTCTCAAGGCCTACTTTATTTACTACGCGCGCCGCCATGGGTACAGCCGATACTCCCGCAGCACCAATTAATGGATTAATCGGCGTTTTAGATATTTTATTTAACCCTTTAGCCATAAATACGCCCGAGGCTGTACCTATAGCAAAAGCCAGTGCGCCAAGCACTAAAATACCAATCGTCTCAACAGTTAAAAACTTATCTGCAGCAAGCTTTGAGCCTACAGCTAAACCTAAAAATATAGTTGTAACATTGATGATTTCGTTTTGAGCACTGTTACTTAATCTATCAACAACACCCGACTCTCGCATTAAGTTACCTAAACAAAACATACCAACCAGAGGTATCGCCGCAGGTAAAAACATTGCTGTTAAGCTAAGTACCATTAACGGAAAAATAATTTTCTCTTTTTTAGATACTTTACGCAGCTCTGGCATTTTTATTTGGCGCTCTTCAACCGTGGTTAATGCGCGCATAATTGGCGGCTGAATAATTGGCACTAATGCCATATACGAATAAGCAGCTACCGCAATCGCACCTAACAAGTCGGGTGCCAGTTTAGAGGCTAAAAATATAGCGGTTGGGCCATCAGCTCCACCAATTATCGCAATAGCCGACGCATCTTGCAGGCTAAATTCAAAACCAGGTACATAGTTAAGTAAAATAGCGCCAAACAAAGTCGCAAAAATACCAAACTGTGCAGCTGCACCTAATAGCAACATACGAGGGTTAGCAATTAGCGCACTAAAATCAGTTAACGCGCCTACTCCCATAAATATTAATAGTGGAAAAATACCGGTATCAATACCTACATAATACACATAATGCAGTAAGCCGCCGGGGTCGGATAAACCTGCCACCGGAATATTAGTTAATATTGCACCAAAGCCGATAGGTAATAATAATAGGGGCTCAAATTTTTTGGCTATTGCCAAAAACAATAATAAACAGCCTACCGCAATCATAATCAACGCTGGAAATGTAAAGTTAGCAATGCCTGTGGCATGCCAGAGGTTTAAAATACCATCCATCCTCTATTTACTCCTAAGCTAATGCAATCATAGCGTCGCCGGTAGTTACAGCATCGCCTTCACCAACTAACACTTCAGCAATTGTTCCGGTGTGCGTAGCGCGTATTTCAGTTTCCATTTTCATGGCTTCCATAATAATCACTACATCACCTTCATTCACAACTTGCCCTGCTTTTACCTTTATCTTAAAAATATTACCGGCTAAAGGGGCGTTAAGTGTTTCGCCTGATGCAACCGAAGCAGACTGAGGAATATGTTCTGAGTCTTTTAATGTAACTTCTTTAAGCTCGCCGCCTTGAGCTACAACAACGTCGTAAACCTTACCGTCTACTTTTACGCTGTATTGCTCAGCTTTAACGCTGTTGTTATTTGAAGCTGATTTAGAGGGAGCTTTATTACTTTTATCTTCAACACAAGGAACTGGCTCAAATGCATCTGGGTTGTTACGGTTTTTAATAAACTTCAAACCAACCTGTGGGAATAATGCATACGTTAGTACGTCATCAATTTGCTCATCAGCAAGAGTTAAACCTTGCTCTTGTACTTCTTTTAATAATTCAGCCTCAAGCGTTGCAAGCTCAGGTGCAATATTATCTGCAGGACGACAAGTAATTACCTCTGCTCCATCAAGCACACGCTCTTGTAGCTCTTTATTCATAGGTGCTGGTGTTAGGCCATATTCACCTTTTAATACGCCAGCTGTTTCTTTAGTAATTGTTTTATAGCGCTCACCCGTTAGTACATTAAGTACCGCTTGAGTGCCTACAATTTGCGACGTTGGTGTAACAAGCGGTAAAAAGCCTAAATCTTCTCGTACACGTGGGATCTCAAGTAAAACTTCATTAAGCTTATCTGCTGCGCCTTGCTCTTTAAGCTGGTTTTCCATGTTAGTTAACATGCCACCAGGTACTTGCGCGAGTAAAATACGGCCATCAACCCCTTTTAAGCTACCTTCAAATGCCGCGTATTTTTTACGTACATCTCTAAAGTAAGCAGCAATTTCTTCAAGGTGATTTAAATCAAGCTCAGTATCACGCTCAGTCCCTTCAACTATCGATACAATAGTTTCAGTTGCGGTGTGTCCGTAAGTCATACTCATAGATGAAATTGCGGTATCAAGCATATCAATGCCTGCATCAATCGCTTTTTGATAAGTCGCAGTACTTAAACCTGTTGTGGCGTGGCACTGCATTGCAATTGGAATAGATACAGTTTCTTTTAGTGCTTTAATTAGTTTTTCAGCATCGTACGGCTTTAATAAACCCGCCATATCTTTAATACAAATTGAATGACAGCCTAAATCTTCCAACTGCTTAGCTAGCGTTAACCACATATCAAGCGTATGAACAGGGCTTACTGTATAAGAAATAGTCCCTTGGGCATGTGCGCCTACTTTTATAGCCGCTTTAATTGCCGTTTCAAGATTACGTACATCGTTCATTGCATCAAATATACGAAATACATCAACGCCATTTTTATGGGCACGCTCTACAAATTTTTCTACTACATCGTCAGCATAATGGCGGTAACCTAATAAATTTTGACCGCGTAATAGCATTTGCTGTTTGGTATTTGGCATCGCTTTTTTTAGTGCGCGAATACGCTCCCAAGGATCTTCACCTAAATAACGAATACACGAATCAAACGTAGCTCCACCCCACGACTCAATAGACCAATAACCTGCATCATCAAGCTTTTTTGCAATCGGTAGCATATCGTCAAGGCGCATACGAGTTGCTAACAATGATTGATGCGCATCACGTAGTACCAGTTCTGTTAATTTTAATTTAGCCATTTAAGTGCTCCTTTAATTATTGTTTGTTTTGTACTGAGCAATGGCAGCACTAATTGCGGCGATGTGCTCATTAGGCACACCTTGTGATTTAAAAGACGGTGTTCTGGCAGGCATTGCAAGCTCAGGCTCTGCAAAGCGAGATACCAGCTTAGACATAACCGTAACGCAGGTAATTAATAATGACAGAAACACAAACACCCCCACCATACCGGTTAGCATTAAGTTGCTTGCTGTTGTAAGTAAAGCAGCGATATCCATTTTCCTCTCCTATAAAACTTATACCGAAATCAAAATAAAAAATCATTTTACGTAAATAATTATTCACCGAATAATAACAAAAAACAGTGTTTTGTCTATAGCCTGTAAATTGGTAAAACCAATTTAAACAAAACTAACATGCTATTAATTAACTTAACACTACAAAAAGGACTAGATACGCGCTATTACATAGATAATAAAAATAGTGAATATAAATAAAAGTTATATAGGCGACCTAAAAACCGTTAATAATGCACTTAAAGTAAAGCGTTAACAGTTCTATTAGCATAAAGTAATTTCACCACTGGCAATTGGTCTTACCAAATATATTTGTTAATTATTCAACCATTTAAATAGCCGCTGTTATTAAGCCCGCTATGCTCGTAAGTCTCGAACTGCAATTTAATAGCTCTTAAACTCAATTCTAAAAATCAATATGCGCTAACTTCTCTTATAAAAAACTAACATCCATAATCACTTGTATCAGTATGAATAAATTACATAGCAAAGCGTAAAACTTACCATTGAGTGCACGCTGAAATAACACAAATAAAAGCAAGCCATTGATTTAAAAGCAAAAAAAACAATGGCACGTAACTCGCATCATATCCATTGAGCAAATTTGATAAACCAAGGAGAATACAATGTTACGCTGGACAATCACTTTTTTAGTAATTGCTTTAATTGCTGCAGTGTTAGGTTTTGGTGGTATAGCAGGCGCCGCAGCGGGTATTGCAAAAATTATATTTTTTATATTTTTAATACTTTTAGTTATATCTTTAGTATCGGGTGCCCTACGTGGCAAAAAGCCCTAGGTAACAAACTAAAGTTTTAAACTAATTAAAAATCATTTAAATCAAAATTTACAAGGAATTACATTATGAATTCGACAACTTTAAGAGCAGCACTAATTGGCCTATTCGCAAGTTTATTTATTATGGGCTGTGAAGATAACCACGCAGAAGATGCTGGTGAACGTATTGACGAAGCAGTAACTGACGTGCAAAACAAAGTTGAAGATGCATGTGAAGAAGTAAAAGAAGGTGTAAATGCAGAAGAAACTAACTGTTAATTCTTCTAATTTATTAAAAAAACGGCTCTAAAATGAGCCGTTTTTTTATGTGTGTAATAAAATAATATCTAAATTAAAGGTTGGATCTGATAAATAATAAACGCCAATATCTTTATCTATTATGCAGTTATTTATTATATAACTGCGCATTTACTGGTTAGCTTGTTAAAATGCATATAACTATGTTTTAAGAACTTCTATATGACACTTACAACAACCTACACGCTTGATAAGCCTTATTTTTATGAGTGCTTTGACGAATCAGTTGCGCATAGCAAGCGCGCGCAACCAAAATACTTTTTATTGGCGCTATTAGTAGCACTCGGTTTATTTGGAATTTATGGTTTAGACGATCATTACCTAGGATCTTTTCTGATCATGGTTGCGGTACTCGAATGTATTGCCTTTTATTATCGCCGTCCTTGGTGGGTTACTAGACAAATGCTAAGCAAAGCCTCGGGGTCTGAGGTCACCCTTACCTTTGACGAAGAAGGGATTAAATCGAGTAACTTTTATAAAAACACCCAACTTCTGTGGTCAGATATTAACGAAGTTATAACCACAGAGCGCGGCATACTATTAAAAAACAAAAAAGGTATGCAGTATATATCCAAGCACATATTAACTGCCGAAACACTTAATTTTATACACAAAAAAGCCACTCAGTGAGTGGCTTTTGGCAATAACTCAGTATGTAACTAAGTTATATACATTGCTGATTAAGCATTGCCAGGTTCAGGGTTAGACTTTTCAGCTTGAATACGCATGTAAATCTCTTCACGATGCACTGAAACGTCTTTTGGTGCGTTAACACCGATTCGAACTTGATTCCCTTTAACACCTAGAACAGTAACGGTTACTTCGTCACCGATCATTAGGGTTTCACCTACTCTACGAGTTAGTATTAGCATTCTTTTGCTCCCTTGTTCCAATAAAATTATAAGATTCCGCTAAAACATTTTAATGAAAATTAGACTAAAAAGTAAGTAAAACCTATCAATCTATTCATTTTCTGTTAAAAATATCTTATGTAATGCACGAACAGCCAACTCTAGGTATTTTTCATCTATTAAAACCGATATTTTAATTTCTGATGTAGACACTAAAATAACATTAATATTTTCTGCAGCTAATGCATCAAAAAATAAACTAGCAACACCCGAATGTGACTTCATACCCATACCAACAGCAGACACTTTAGCCACTGTTGTTAACCCAAAAATATTTTGTGCTGTTAACTGAGCTTGCTGCTCTGTTAAAACGTCTAATGCGTGTAAATAATCATTTGTGTGTACAGTAAAAGCATAGTCTACTTTGTCAACATTATGATTAACTTGATTAATCATATCTATTTCGATGCCATTATCTGCAAAAAGTTTCAAAATCTTTGCAAGATATTGTGTACCACTAAGTACACCCTCTACATTTATTAAACATTCATCACGATTAAACGCAATACCCGAAACGACATTACCAGGCATATCGCTCGCCTCAAAACTAATCAATGTACCAGCATCAGGGTAAAAACTTGATAGCACCCTAAGTGGCACATTGTGCTTTCCTGCCGCTTCAACTGAACGAATATGCAATACTTTAGCCCCTAAACTTGCTAACTCTAGCATTTCAGCAAAGGTAACTTGGCTCATTCGTCGTGCATTAGGTTCAACACGAGGGTCTGTAGTATATACGCCGTTAACGTCGGTATAGATCTGACATTCGTCAGCTTTTATTGCTCCAGCAATTTCAACCGCCGAAGTATCGGTACCGCCACGCCCTAATGTAGTTACATTTCCTTCAATATCACGGCCCTGAAAACCCGCAATAATTGCAATACGGTTATGCTCAAGCTCATGTTTTAAACGCGTTGCAGCTACATCTGTAATACGGGCTTTGCCAAACATATTATCGGTTAAAATATTAACCTGATCGGCTAATAAACTCACAGCAGAATGACCGCGTTTAATAATAGCCATAGCTAATAAAGCCACCGAAACCTGCTCGCCGGTGCTAATTAATACGTCAAGTTCACGGCTACTTGGCCGAGTATCTATTTGTTTGGCGAGATTAATTAAGCGGTTGGTTTCTCCCGACATAGCCGAGAGCACTACAACCACTTGATGGCCTTGTTGTTTAGTTTTAACAACAAGGTCGGCAACCGCTTCAATTCGCTCTATTGAACCAACTGAAGTGCCACCGAACTTTTGAACAATAAGTGCCACTTAAGCTTGTGTTTTCTCAGTAAACCAAGCTGTTACACTGTCTAATGCTGCAGTTAGGTTTTCTGGCTCAGAGCCACCCGCTTGTGCCATATCTGGACGGCCGCCACCTTTACCACCTACTTGGCTGGCCATATGGTTAACTAGCTCACCGGCTTTAACTCTACCGGTTAAATCTTTAGTTACACCTGCAATTAAGCTCACTTTATCATCGCTTGCAACACCTAGTGCAATAACACCCGAGCCAATTTTGTTTTTAAGATCATCAACCATACCACGTAACGCTTTTGACTCAGTGCCCTTAACGTTGGCTATTAATAGCTTAATACCGTTAATTTCTACTACTGAATCAAGTAATGAGGCACCCGCAGCACTTGCTAGCTTATCGTTAAGTTGCGCAATTTGTTTTTCTAGCTGTTTTGATTTATCAAGCAACGCAGTTACTTTTTCAAGTACTGACGCGCTGTCGGCTTTAACTACAGCAGCTACATCATTTAGCTTTTGCTCTTGCTCACTCACGTAGGCAATCGCGTCAGCGCCGGTTACCGCTTCAATACGACGAACACCCGCAGCAATACCGCTTTCAGATACTATTTTGAATAAACCAATATCACCTGCGCGTTCAACATGTGTACCACCACAAAGCTCAATAGAGTAGTCCCCAATAGTAACTACACGTACTTCGTCATCGTATTTTTCGCCAAATAGCGCCATTGCACCTTTTGCTTTAGCGTCATCTATTGCCATAAGCTCGGTACTTAACGCAAAGTTACAACGAATTTCATCGTTTACTACACGTTCAATTTCGCGTAATTCTTCTTTGGTAACAGCTTCAAAATGTGAAAAGTCAAAACGCAAACGCTCTGCTTGAACTAGCGAGCCTTTTTGACCTACATGTTCGCCTAATAATTGGCGCAGTGTTTCGTGTAATATATGCGTAGCAGTATGGTTTTTCTTGATGCGTTCGCGGCGTGCGTCATCAATTGTTGCTTCTACTTTATCGTTAAGACCAATACGGCCTTGTACTATACCGTGGTGTGCAAATGCATTACCTAATTTAGTCGTGTTAGTTACTGTAAACTCGCCACCAGCAACGCTAATTACACCTGTATCACCAACTTGGCCGCCCGACTCTGCATAAAATGGCGTACGGTCTAGTATTACAATGCCTTTTTGGCCATCTTCTAGTAATGAAACCGACTCACTGCCAGCAAACACTTCAACCACAGTCGCACTATGGCTAGTGGTGGTGTAACCTTTGTAAGTTGTTTGTTTGTCTGACTTTAATTGATCGTTATAATCGGCACCAAATTTACCGGCCTGCTGCGCTGTTTTACGCTGCACCGCCATGCACTCTTCAAAGCCTTTATTATCAATCGTCATTTGACGCTCACGCGCCACATCTGCAGTTAAATCCGCAGGAAAGCCATAAGTATCGTAAAGTTTAAATACTAAGTCGCCAGGAATTACATCACCTTTAAGGTCGCTTAAGCTTTCTTCTAAAATAGCTAAACCACGCTCTAGCGTTTTACCAAACTGCTCTTCTTCAATGCGTAATACTTTTTCAATAATTTCTTGCTGCTTTGCAAGCTCTGGGTACGCTTGGCCCATTTGCTCAATAAGTGCAGCTACTAATTTATAGAAAAAGGCACCTTGTGCACCTAATTTATTACCATGGCGAACAGCACGGCGAATAATACGACGTAGTACATAACCACGGCCTTCGTTAGATGGCATAACCCCGTCAGAGATTAAAAATGCACACGAACGAATATGATCCGCCACTACGCGTAGTGATTTATCGTCCATGTCTTGTGCGTTAGTAACACTTGCAGCAGCGGCAATTAAGCCTTTAAATAAGTCAATTTCATAGTTTGAATGAACGCCTTGTAAAATAGCAGCAATACGCTCAAGCCCCATACCTGTATCAACCGATTGCTTAGGTAGTGGCAGCATAGTTCCGTCGTTTTGACGGTTGTACTGCATAAATACTAGGTTCCAAATTTCGATAAAGCGATCGCCATCTTCCTCAGGTGATCCAGGAGGACCGCCCCAAATATGCTCGCCATGGTCGTAAAATATTTCAGAACACGGGCCACACGGACCGGTGTCCCCCATTGACCAAAAGTTATCTGCAGTGGCAATTCTAATAATGCGATCTGCAGGTAAGCCTATATCGTTAGACCAGTAGTTAAACGCTTCTTCATCGTCATGGTAAATAGTAACTAACAGTTTTTCTTTAGGTAGCTTTACTTCCTCTGTTAAAAACTGCCACGCAAATTTAATCGCGTCTTGCTTGAAGTAATCACCAAAACTAAAGTTACCTAACATTTCAAAAAATGTATGGTGACGCGCAGTATAACCAACGTTTTCTAAATCGTTATGCTTACCGCCAGCACGTACACAGCGCTGCGAGCTAGTCGCACGCGTATAAGGGCGGCTTTCTGCGCCTAAAAATACATCTTTAAATTGCACCATACCGGCATTGTTAAATAACAAAGTGGCATCGTTACCCGGTATAAGCGAGCTTGAAGGAACAACTTGATGTTGTTTGCTGGCAAAAAAGTCTAAAAACTGTTGTCTAATTTGTGCGGTAGTCATGTGCTGCATGTGAAGGTCTCACCCGTATTTACTGTGCTTGCATTGCAAAATCGATTTCATCGTAGCTAAAGCCTCTATACATTAGGTAGCGCACGCGCTTGGCCTTGTCTTTGTACTCGAGGTCTGCCGGTGTATTTGAATATTTTTTATTGTACGCATCCTGCGCCAGCTCAAACCAATCTACTTCAAGCTCTTCAATTACTTTTTCAAGTAATGAACGGTCAATCCCTTTGCCCATAGCTTCGCTTTGAATGCGCCTTAAGCCATGGCATTTAAATATGTGTTTTCTAACAAAGCCTTCACAGTAACGTTGCTCGTTTACAAAATTGTGCTTTTCGCACCAATCAAGCAAGGTTTCGATAAACTCATCTGTGGCTTCTTTTTTTTGTAATTTGAACGTTAATTCTCGGCGTGAATATTCTTGCCTTGATAACAACCAAAGTACATAGTTTTTTAATTTCTGCTTTAACTTATCATCCATTAAGCGTCAAAACGCCCACTAGACTCACTACTTAATGGCGTAATATTGCTATCGTCACTTGGTGGTACAACCGGCATAAAAATAGCTTGATAAGATACAAAAAAGCTAATGTAGCAAATAGGCATTAAAACCAACAAGGGTAAGAACGATAAAAACATCGAAAGCACTATAAATAACCCGCAAATAATAGCATAAACGCTTAGCGGTAAAATATTATAATAAAACACCATAAAGGAGTTTTTAAGAGTGCTAAAAATACGCTGTTCTTTATTAAAGTAAACTAATGGAACCGCGTAAGCGAATGCAGTTAAATAAACAGACAACGCTAATAAAAATAGCACCACGCTTGCCATAGAAATACTCTCTAACATTTGGCTAATTGCTATATTAGGATCTAAATCTGGCTGCGCCATAACCGCAATTGCATCGGCAAATAAACCGTTTGCTAATAATGCCATTAAAATACCCGCACCCATTTGGTACAAAGCCAAACGCAGTAAACCTAAACGATTACCTTTAGTGGTAATAGGCTTGAGAATATCAGCGAGCATAATTTTACCGCCTTGCTGCTTAGTAAGCACAGCCTGATAAAATCCTGCGGTTAAAAATGGCGTAGCTAAAGCCGCTACCACTTGTAATAGCGGTAAAAATAACGACAACAGGCCAACAATACCAATAAATAAATGCATAAAAATAAAAGTAAGCGGCTGGGTTTTAAAAATAAGCCAGCCCGCTTTAAACCACTTTAGGGCAGCATCGGCCTTAAAAACTCGTAATTGTGTAGACATAGTTACTCTTAATTTAAGGTTTTTTAATTTTTTTGATATCTAACATGTGCGCGCCATGTTTAATTTTGGTTTCTAAATACGCTTTATTACCCGCAACACCGGCTTTAATGTGTGCGTGCGTACCCACAACCGAATCAACCGTAATACCAGCATCTCTTAGTGCATTAAGCTTTTTAGGGTTATTGGTCATTAATTTAACGTGGGGTAAATTAAGCGCATTTAGCATTAGCACCGCATCCGAAAAATCACGTAAATCATCAGCAAAACCTAAATGATTATTTGCCTCATAAGTGTTCATACCTTGCGACTGCAACACGTAAGCATCTATTTTATTATACAAACCAATACCACGACCTTCTTGGCGTAAATACAATAAAATACCGCCTTGCTCGTGCATCATTTCAATACACTCATTTAACTGCTCACCGCAATCACAACGCGACGAGTAAAATACATCACCCGTTAAACACTCTGAATGCATACGAATAAGCGGTACATTTTGCTCTGTATCAGCGTTGTTAAACACCATAGCAATATGTTCTTTGCCATCTTTTAAATCAGTAAACGAGATAATTTCAGCGGGAATATCACTGTTCTTGCCAACATTAAGCTGAACTCTTGCTCTTACTTGCGCCACGACAAATCCAAATATTTAAATAACTACGACACGATAATGAAGTGATATTATCACAAAAGAATACAAAAAGATCGAAATCCAAGGGTATTTATTGCAATTATATGGCGACGAGAAGCTTAATTATCAATGCATAATTACAATATATAATTCTCACTAAAGCCCTTACTGTTTACCTTTATTTACATCAATTCATGACTAATTATAAGTAAATTGTTAATGTGTTAAAAAGTATAATAATTATAATATGGAACATTATGAAACCACATAAACTCGCCTTACTGCTTAGCCTTAACCTTTCAGTTATTACTGCATCGGCTTTTGCAAGCGAAGCTACAAATGCAAACACTGCATTTTCTCAAGCGTACCAAAATTACTTAAGCGCCGTAGATACCAACGAAAACATACAACAAGCTGCCAAACTCGCTTACTCTTTAGGTGCTAAAGTATATGGCGATAACGCAGATAACACCGCAAATTTAGCCATTAATTACGCTAAAGCTATCAGCGGATTTAACCAGGAAGACGAAGCTAAACGCTACGAACTGTATAAACAGGCGTACAATATTTTAGCTAACAATCATGGTGAAAGCTCAGTCGAGACAATAGACGCCTTACTAGGTATGGCAAGCAATACTAAATCAGCGCGTCAGGCCGATAGCCAATTGGAACGTATAGTTGATATAGCAAAAGAGCTTAAAAAACCAAGATTTGTAGCCGACATGCAATTTGCTGCAGCCTCTTTGTTAGTTAAAAAGTTTGTGCCAGAAAAATACCGTTCTGCTAAACACTACGCCGAAGAAGCTGACGAGTATTACCAAGCAAACTTACCTGAAAACGCTGTAGAGCGTATCAAATCAGATTTTTTAATGGCCTCGTTTGATGAAGGTCGTAAAAAATATGATTCAGCAATTACAAGGTTAAACCGCATAGTCACCGTATTTGATAATAACTTAAGCTACGATCACAGCGCCGAGCTAAGCGCTCACTCTAAGCTTATAGCACTATACGAAAAGCAAGGCGAAAGTGAGCAAGCAACTAAGCACTGCTTAGCTATTGCTAAAATGGTGCCTTGGGAAGAAAGCCAAGAACAAACCCCGCTTTATCGTGTTAATCCTGACTACCCTATGGGCAAAGCACGCCAAGGTAAAGATGGCAGTGTAGTTATGGAGTTTGAAGTAGACACCGCAGGCTTTGTTAAAAACGTGAGTGTGCTCGATTCAAATGGCGGCGTAACCTTTGAGCACTCGGCAAAAAAAGCAGTAGAGCAATGGCGCTATGCTCCTAAATTTGAAGATGGCATACCTGTAACAGCAAAAACCCAAGTACGGCTCGACTTCAAAATTAACCGATAACTTAGTGAACTACCCAGCGACTAAAGATCACAGGGTTTTCTCGCTAAATAATCATAAATTCTCTAATAAAAAAGGCGCAATTTAGCGCCTTTATTAATTCACTATAACGCACAAAGCCATTACTTAAACATTGGCTGTTAATTTAGCTAATATTTTATCACTTGCTGCTTCAATTAAATCTAGCACCTTTTCAAAACCATCGTCCCCACCATAATAAGGATCGGGAATAGCACTTACAGCCTGCTCACCAAACTCTAAAAACAGTGCAAGCTTATACTGTAAATGTGCTGGGCAACGCTGAGTTAAATCGGCTAAATTTTGTTTGTCGGCGGCTAAAATCAAATCGAATTCAGTAAAATCACTACTGCGCACTTTACGCGAATAAATCCCTTTGAAGCTATAACCTCGTTTTTCGCCCGCCTGCATAGATCGGCTATCTGGTGAATTGCCTTCGTGATGACCTATAGTACCGGCCGAGTCAACTTTAACGGTAATACCTAACTGCTCAGCACGTTTTTTTAATACCGCTTCAGCTGTAGGCGATCGACAAATATTACCTAAACACACAACCAGTATTTTTTTCATAGAGCCTCCCTCTAAACTAAACGCTGTTAATTACTGAACTAAATAACCTAAACACTATTGCATTGACGCAAGCATAGCCTGCTCACTTTGTAATAAATTTTGCATTGCTGGTAATGCTTTTACACGCTCAAAAAGTGCAGCTAAATTTGGCCAGCGCTGTGCATTAATCTGCTCGCCCGCATGCTGCATATTGATTATCTGCGACGCAAACGCTATATCAGCAAGGGTTAACGTGTTACCTACAAAGTAATCATTATGACCTAGCACGCCTTCAAGGTAGTCAAAGTGCGGTGGTAACTGCTCATTCATAGCCAACTTTACTAAACTTTCATCACATACTTTTTGCATACCTAAATTAATTACTCGCTGTTGAAACACAGTAAAAGTAGTTAATGGGGCAAGTTCATAATCAGCATATTTTTCTAACCAGCGTACCTGAGCAGTCTGCTCGACAGTGTCGCCAAGTAATGCTGTATTCCCTGTGTATTTATCATCAAGGTATTGGCAAATAACACTCGAATCAGCCAGCACTAAATCACCATCTTTAAGCGCTGGTATACGCCCTAATGGATTTAACTCAAAAAACCAAGCCGGTTGATTAAACGGCGACACTATTTCTAACTTATAATCTAACTGCTTTGCAGCCAAACACAGACACACCTTGCGTACATAAGGAGAAAGAGGTACGCCATAAACAATTAAACTCATGTTAAACCCTTATCAGAAGAAAAAAGCGCAACTAATACGCTAATTAAAAAGCTATTTAATACTTAAAATCGTTTTAAAATTGCTTTAAAAGTTCTTTAAAATACTTGCATCATAGTCATTGGCATCAAGTGTTAAATTATACTTAGCCGCCACACTATCCAGCTCAGCTTGCTTAATTGCTAAGTCATCCATAGTGATTGTATTGTCATCGAGCTGCCATAACAATTTAGAGCCCGCGTAACTGTAATGAATAGCCAATAGCGCATCACTATTACCTTCACGCCCTGCTGCCTTTAATTTCGCCATTTTACGCGTTATTTTATTAAGCGCTTGTTTAAGCTCCCACACATACACCACTTCAATCATAAACGGATGCGTGCGGTATTTATTAAGTAACCACGCAAGCCCTAATGCGCTAATAACAACGCCCGTTACGTTCCAATGAAAGTGAGTGCCGCTCTCATCAGGAAACAAAGCAATCAGCGTTTGCGATATAGCTAAGCTCCCAACAGCTAAACCCACAGCACAACCGGCAATAACACGGTTTAAATGCTTACGATAACGCGCTTTATTTATTTCAATGAGTTGCATAACAGCCTAAAATTAAGTGAACAAAATATAACTGCCGCCATTGTAACTAAACAATCCACTTATCGAAAAATCTATTTGCGTTCTTTTTGATTTAACAACAGCATTAGTGCTATTAGCCCTCTGCAACGTTAGGAGCTGTTAATCAATGGTTAGCCAACGAATTAATTTGCACTGCGTCTAGATGCGTAGGATAGTAACCAAATAATCGCTGTAACTGTATAGGACTACCATGCTTAAACTACTATTTGCTTCAAGTTTAATTTTTTCTTCTTGCTCGGTTTTGAGTAACAATTTAACAACCGAAGAGCAACGAATTGAAGCCGCTACCCACGCCATGCCTCAGGTGCTAATGGCCTTTGCTGATGAGGTGAATCAATTTGAACAGCAATGGAAAAGCCTTAACAACTTTCGGCATGCAACTGACTTAATCGCTGATTATTCAAGTCAATTATGGTTAAACGCCAAACAACGCATTGTTACAACTAAAAACTACGATGATCGCGAGCTTTACTGGGCACGATTACTTTCAAGTAAAATAATTCGCTCTGTTAAGCCAAAATTTACCCTCTCAGTTGCTGAGCAAAATAACCTTTTAACTCAGTTAGAAAAAGGCAGTCGCGGTCATAACGACCTCAGCTTTACTAAAGGCAGCACTAAAAAAATTATCCTTACCGGCTTTGACCCCTTTTTATTAGATAAAAACATAAATCAAAGTAACCCATCTGGGGTTGCTGCCCTCTTGCTAGATGGTCAAGTAATTAACTACCAAGGCATTAGCGCTGAAATTAACACCGTTATGGTGCCCGTTCGTTATGCCGACTTTGATCAAGGTATAATCGAAGCACTCCTCGCGCCCTATTACGCCCTGAATAATGTCGATATGATTGTTACTGTAAGCATGGGTCGCAAAGATTTTGATTTAGAAAGATTTCCCGGTAAGCGCCGCAGCGTAACTGCCCCAGACAATGCCAATATTATATTTGGTGGGACACAAACAGCTCCCTTGCTCCCAAGTTTAAATAACCAGCCACTGCCAGGTAACGAATTTGTACAATTTAGCCTTCCCGTGGCAAATATGCAGCAAGCACAAGGGCCGTATAAGGTTATTGATAATCATAAGATCACTACCTTAGAAAAAACTTACGAGCCCGCAACACTTGCCGAGCTGAAAAATAGCATTGCCGTAAATGGCTCTGGCGGTGGATACCTGTCTAACGAAATTTCGTATCGCAGTATACGCCTTCGTAATCAACTTAATTCAACCATTCCAACAGGCCATATTCACACACCCAGAATTCAACAGTTTGAGCCGAAAACGGAAGCAAAAATAGTAAAGCAAATTACCGCAATGCTAGAGCACAGCTTAAATGCGTTGTAAGTAGCTGTCTTGTCGGATGGCGCGGCTGCGCCGCTTATCCGACCTACGTATAAACCAAAAAGCCTGCAAATTTGCAGGCTTTTTGTCATTCAAAATGAGTAATCATAAACACGCTTATAAAACAATTATGCTCGTTACTAAGTAGGCTATCAGTGTCAGGCCACCAGCGAACAAGGCATAGGGTAGCTGGGTTTTAACGTGAGTAAGTAAGTCGCAGCCCGATGCAATTGCCGATACTGCGCTGGTGTCGGATATGGGCGAGCAGTGATCGCCAAATATACCGCCACCTAAAATAGCACCTAATACCAACGACGGCGGCAAACCCAATGCTTGAATAAGCGGCACGCCAATAGGGATTAAAATTGCAAAGGTGCCCCACGATGTACCCGTAGTAAACGACATAACCGCACCGGTTAAAAACAGTGCCGGTACCACCAAGTAAATAGGGAGGTAATCGCCCACTAAAGATGCCACAAACACACCAGTACCCAACTCTTTTAAGCTTGCTCCTAAAGTTAACGATAACAATACAATGCCTACTAGTGGCAGTAATTCGCCCATGCCTTTAAAGCCTATTTCAACTAACTTATGGTGGCTAAATTGGCGTGATGCTAGCATTAAAAAGTAAGCTACAACTATGGCTAAAACGGTTGCATACAATACCGACTTTGAGCCACTACCTTCTGCCAATACACCGTTACCTGTGTAAAACATAAAGCCCACCATGCTAACAATCAGCGTAATAAGGGGCACTAACATAAAGCGTGCTTTAGAGCCTTTTACTTCTTCTTTTAAGTCAGTTGTTTGTAGCTCTAGTTTTTGCTCAGCTTGTTTCATTGGGCCATGTACTTTATCAAACGCAATGGTGTAAAAAACAATAACAAGCGTAATTATGGCGTAAAAGTTATAGCCTACGCTGCCCCAAAGTACCGATACAGCTGATTCACCTAACTCGTAGTTACTTAATAACCCCAGTACAAATGCGCCCCAGCCATTTAGTAATATTAAAATACATACCGGCGCACTGGTGCTATCGATAATATAAGCTAAGCGGGCGCGGCTCATTTTAAATTTATCGAATAATCCGCGCGATAAAATACCCGCAGTAAGTACACTCAGGTTTGACTCTATAAACACCGCAATGCCAGTAAACATAGTTAAAAAGCCAACTTGACGCTTACTTTTCGCTATACCTTTGTTCATTAACATATTAACGGTAGCGGCTACTCCACCCGACTCGCGAATGTAGGCAAGCAAAGCACCAATCAAAATACTAAAAATTAAAATACGGGTATTGCCGGGCGAGCTTGCTACGCTAACAATACGTTCAATAGTGTTTAAAAAGGTATTAAATACACTACTGCCCTCCCCCTGTAATGCGAGTAAAAACTCTGACGAAGCCACTGCAAGCAACAGCGCCATAATGACCTCTTTGCGCCAAAATACGACAGCAATGGCGATTAACGGCGGTAAAATAGAATACCAAGACATAAATTAACCTTTATTTTAGTGTGCTTATTTACGGGGTAAATATTTTACACTTTGTTATCTAGCTTAAGTTTTACAGTCAAAACCCATTTAAGTAAACCACTAAGCACATTGATATATGCTATTTATACTGTCAGTTTATTGATTTAATAACGCTTCGTATATTAATGAAACAACCGAGCCATATTGTGCAGTTTCATAATTTTTACCACTAAATTGATAACTTTTTTGCGAGCCTGTAATTGGCGTATGCCGCGCATTAGTTAATAAAATAATCGCTAAGTCGTAAACGGGATCAATTACCGTTACTGTGCCTGTCCAACCTGTATGCCCATAAGCCTGTGCGCTTGCGTAAGGGCCAAAGTGCCAACGCCTTGCTTGGTTGTTACCAGCAAGCCTAAAGCCCAGCCCGTAGGTTTCATCGCTACTTTGTGGGGTTAAAAACTGCGCCAAAGCACTTGCACTAAAAAGCTGCTTATCGCCGTAACCACCATTATTTAATAGTAGCTGACAAAGTATGGCTAAATCTGGCGCATTACTAAATAACCCCGCGTGCCCTGCTACGCCACCTAGAGAATAGTACGCACGCTCGTCATGTACTTGGCCTTGTAAAACATGGGTGCGAATATTATCAAATTTGATTCGTCCGTCTCGCGTGTTACCACCCAGCTCTGTGGCGGCAAATTGCTGAGCATTAAAGCCTTTTTTAAGGGGGTTAAACACAGTGTTATGCAATTTTAATGGCGCATATACTTGTTGCTCTAGGTAATCGTCAAGTGAAAGACCGGTTATACGCTCAACCAATACTCCTAAAATCATGTAATCAATGTCTGAATAAACATGCTGCCCGAGCGACTTTGCGCTAAGTGGCACACTGGTAAGTAAGAGCTTTTTTGTAGTATGGCTATTTTGTGAGTAAAACACATCGCCATTGCTACTGTCTTTACGATGAAAATCAAACACCGGCGGATAGCCTGCGCTATGCGTGAGTAAATCTTTTACGCGTCGCTGCTCTCGACCATCGCCTTGATACTCTGGTAAATATAATTGCACTGGCTTATTAATATTTAATAGGCCTTCGCTTACTAACTTCATTAATGCAAAGTTGGTAGCAAATATTTTAGTATTAGAGGCTAAGTCAAATAAGGTATCAGTTTGCATTGGCTCTGGGCGTAATAGCATTAAATCATTTTGTTGATACTGTTTTGCATCGCCATAAGCAGTTAATTTAATTAACTCACCATTTTTTACTACCGCTAAAACAGCACCAGGAAAACCCGCTTTAATATCTCGCTCTATTAATGCATCTACCTCACTAAAATTAGCCTGCTGATGCGACGCTTTATTTAAAGTAGGAAACGCAAAGCGCAGCGTTAAACTTGCTCCCGCTGGTTGAATGTTTGCAACTTTAAAGGTGTTAACCCCGTTATGCGTTAGCTTAGCTAAACTATATTGGTACACAGTATTAGCGCCGAGCAATTGCTTAATATTAAGCAGTTGATTATTTATATAAATGTCGGCACTTTTAGCACTATGATTTTGAATTAACAGCTGCCCATGGCCTTTATAGGCTTTAAACGTGCCGCGATTATTTACATACTCACGGCTACTAGGGTTTGGCTCAGGAAAGGTAACAATTACTTGCGCATTAGGCAGCTCAACAAGTTTACTTTGCGTTAATAGCGCCTTGGGCTCGAGCGGCTCTACAGAGGAGCTACATGCCCCCAGCATAAAACTTAAAGCCACTATTAATAACTTTTTTATACTGTAATAATTTTTATTTTTTAAATATAAGTACATAAGCTGCCTTTTACTCATATAACAAATAAGGTGCTCTTTGCTGTTTAAATTGCATCAGGGCCGCCTGCCAAGTTTGCTTTATTTGTTGTGCCGATTGCCCCGCCTCAATAGCTAAGCGCAGCTTATCGGTACCTGCTAACTTATCCATAAAATCAGCGCGCTCAAAAAACGTAATATCATTATTAAGCTGCTTATAAGCACTTATTAAGTAGCTTAAATCTAACCCTTTAGTGGTGGCTTGGCGTAAGTCGAGCCCCTGCACTGCTTGGTTTTTAAATTTAGGGTTTAGGGCCGCGCCTTTAATTGCACGCGGGGTAAAACTAAACTCCCCTAAAGCAATCGGTGAATACCCTATAACCTGAAACGCAAAGTCGGTGCCTCTGCCAATACTAATTGGCGTGGCTTCAAAAAAGCACAAGGACGGATAAAGCGAAATAGCAGTATCATTTGGTAAATTAGGACTTGGCTTTATCGGTAAACTATAGCTAGTTGCGCGTGTATAACCACTAACTGGGATCACATTAAGCTCTAAAACAGCTGCTTGATTTATCCAGCCTTCACCTTTGATCATGTTTGCAAGCTCGCCCACAGTCATACCATGAACTATAGGAATGGGGTGCATACCTACAAATGACTTAAATTGCGGCTCTAATATGGGCCCATCAACATAAGCAATATTTGGGTTTGGTCTGTCGAGTACAATAAACTCAACCTCTTGTTCGGCAGCTGCTTCCATCATGTAATGCATAGAGCTTATATAAGTATAAAATCGCACACCCACATCTTGAATATCAAAAATTATTACATCAACATCTGCTAAAACTTCGGCGCTCGGTTTTTTATTGTTGCCGTAAATGGAAATAAGTGGAATACCTGTTTTACTATCAACGGCATTTTTTACGTGCGCCCCCGCATCGTGATCGCCACGAAAGCCATGCTCAGGTGCAAATATTTTAGTTATGTTTACGTTTTTTTCCCGCAGGCTATCTACTAAATGGATTTGTTCTACTGTTGATGTTTGATTAACCACCAGCCCTACGCGCTTATTTTTTAACTGCGGTAAATACTTTGTGTATTGCTGCGCCCCCACAACAATTGAACCTTTAGCTTCATCAGCTTGTACGCTGAGTATTAAAGTAGCGCTAAAAATAAAAAACAACGTAATAAATAGGGTTTTAAACATACTGCAATATCCTTTTAAACAAGGTACTTAAAATAACATAGGTAGTGATAAAGAGCAGCTTTAGAAAGGGGTTAAGTGGGCTTGAGCAGGCTTTGAATTGATATAGTGATTAGGCTCTGCGTCTACGACGAATAAATAAACTCGGTGTCTACTGGGTAGCAACCTATATTTCACTTTATTTCAGGCATAAAAAAACCGACTCAAGTGTCGGTTAATATATGAAAATGGTGGGCGCAGGACGTATCTTGTAAGAGTGAACCTGCGAGTGCTCGGTTCTCGGCCACACAATAATTTCACTTTATTTCAGGCATAAAAAAACCGACTCAAGTGTCGGTTAATGTATGAAAGTGGTGGGCGCAGGACGTATCTTGTAAGAGTGAACCTCCGAGTGCTCGGTTCTCGGCCACACAATAATTTCACTTTATTTCAGACATAAAAAAACCGACTCAAGTGTCGGTTAATGTATGAAAGTGGTGGGCGCAGGAGGATTCGAACCTCCGACCGCTCGGTTCGTAGCCGAGTACTCTATCCAGCTGAGCTATGCACCCACTTTCATTGTTTGCTTATTTAAACTCTAAGCGGAGTGTATAACTTTAAAATAAAAAAACCGATTTTCATCGGCTTATTTTTCTTACACTTAAAAGTGTATGAAAATATGAAAGTGGTGGGCGCAGGAGGATTCGAACCTCCGACCGCTCGGTTCGTAGCCGAGTACTCTATCCAGCTGAGCTATGCACCCACTTTCATTTTTACTTTACTTGTTTTTACTCTAAGTGAGAGTCTATAAAGTGGTGGGCGCAGGAGGATTCGAACCTCCGACCGCTCGGTTCGTAGCCGAGTACTCTATCCAGCTGAGCTATGCACCCACTTTATAGTTTACTTATTTTAACTCTAAGCAGAGCTTTTGCTTATTTAAACTCTAAGCAGAGTTATTAAAGTATGGTGGGCGCAGGAGGATTCGAACCTCCGACCGCTCGGTTCGTAGCCGAGTACTCTATCCAGCTGAGCTATGCACCCATACTTTAAAACTTACAAAACACGCCATTTAAAAATGGTGGAGAGGGAGGGATTCGAACCCTCGATAGAGCTACAAACTCTATACTCCCTTAGCAGGGGAGCTCCTTCGGCCACTCGGACACCTCTCCGTCTTGTGGGGCGTATAATAAAGAGTTCAGAAAATATGTCAAACACTTTTCTACCAAATGTGCCTATATGGTTATAGATTGTGCATCTAGTTAGTTTTAATGTGTAATTAGTTTGAAATTCAAACAACTTTTAACTTTTTTCTGGTGGGTTAACGCCTAACACAGGCACTAAATCATCATTTAACTCTGCAAGATACTGCTCTTGATAACCTAACTTTTGAAACTCTGCAATACAGGCTCGGTAAAAGGCTTGTCTTGCATCTTCTGTTTCGCAGTTATTGATTGGGTTTTCAATACGTTTATTTTTCATATTATTATTTATAAATCCATTTAATCTTTTTATTTAGAGCCTTAAATCAATCCTCTAAATTTCCATCGTAGTGTAGCGAACAACTTTACATAAATGCAACAGTGCGTTTAAAAAACACTCAGATTAAAAAGTTATAGCCCAGACACAAAAACGCCGCATTTAAGCGGCGCTTTATTACTTTACATTATTAAGCTTAGTCGGCTTGCGGGCGCATATGCGGGAACAAGATAACGTCTTTAATGGTTGGAGAGTCAGTAAACAGCATTACTAAACGGTCAATACCAATACCTTCACCTGCAGTTGGTGGTAAGCCATACTCTAGTGCGCGTATGTAGTCTTCGTCGTAATGCATTGCTTCATCATCGCCTGCGTCTTTCTCTTCAACTTGACGAGTAAAGCGCTCTGCTTGGTCTTGTGCATCGTTAAGCTCAGAGAAACCATTAGCCAGCTCACGTCCGCCAACAAAAAACTCAAAGCGGTCTGTAACAAATGAATTTTCATCGTTACGACGTGCCAATGGTGATACTTCCCATGGGTAGCCGGTAATAAACGTAGGTTGAATAAGCATGTGCTCTGCTGTTTCTTCAAATATTTCACACAAAAATTTACCTGGGCCCCAAACACAGTTTTCAGGAATTTTAACGTGTACTTGCTTAGCGTACGCTTTTAATTGTTCAAAATGGTTTTCTGGGTCGTTAAATACTGCCGCATCAAACTCAGGGTTATATTTTAAAATTGCGTCGCTCATGCTTAAGCGCGTAAACGGTTGACCAAAATCGTATTCAACTGAGTCAATTACTTCGCCGTTTTCGTCTTTAGTTGTGTTAACTACCACAGCACTACCAAGTACGTTTTCTGCAACTGTACGTAGCATGTCTTCGGTAATGTTCATCAGATCGATGTAATCAGCGTATGCTTGGTAAAATTCAATCATTGTGAATTCTGGATTGTGACGCGTAGATAACCCTTCGTTACGGAAGTTACGGTTAATTTCGAATACGCGATCAAAACCACCTACCACTAAACGCTTTAAGTACAGCTCAGGCGCTATACGTAGGTACATGTCAATATCAAGCGCGTTATGGTGTGTTACAAACGGGCGTGCCGATGCACCGCCAGGAATAACCTGTAGCATGGGTGTTTCTACTTCCATAAAGTCACGGTCTGCTAAAAAGCGACGAATGCCTTCAACTACTTGTGAGCGAATGCGGAATGTTTCACGCGTTGCTTCGTTAGTAATTAAATCAACGTAACGTTGACGGTACTTAGTTTCTTGATCTGATAAGCCATGGAATTTTTCAGGCAACGGGCGAAGTGACTTAGTTAACAGTTGGTACTCTGTCATTTCTACGTATAAATCGCCTTTACCCGATTTATTAAGCGCGCCTTTAACACCAATAATATCGCCAGTATCTAGTTGGCCATATTTTTCTTTTAAATCTTTTTGCACATCTTTAGACGCATATGATTGTACGCGGCCTTTCATGTCTTGAATTACAAAAAATGGTCCGCGCTTTGCTAAAATACGTCCAGCAATAGACACTACTTGTTGTAACTCTACTAATTCTTCTTTGCTCTTATCACCAAACTGGGCTTGCAAATCTGCCGTGTAATGCTCACGACGGAATTGGTTTGGATGACCGTTGGCTGGGCAATTTTGGCGTATAGCATCTAATTTGCCACGACGCTCAGCGATTAACTTGTTTTCGTCTTGGATTTGATCAGTCATTTTTTTAGCTCTTTATTAGCTTGGTGGTTATAAACCAGATTTTAAGCTGGCTTCTATAAATTTGTCTAAGTTGCCGTCAAGTACCGATTGGGTATTACGGCTTTCAACGCCTGTACGTAAATCTTTAATGCGAGCGTCATCGAGTACGTATGAACGAATTTGACTGCCCCAACCAATGTCCGACTTTGAGTCTTCTTGGGTTTGTTTTTCAGCATTTTGTTGTTGTAACTCTAGCTCAAACAGTTTTGCTTTTAACTGTTTCATTGCTTGGGCTTTATTTTTATGTTGTGAGCGCTCATTTTGGCACTGCACTACGGTATTTGTTGGTACGTGCGTAATACGAACCGCTGATTCAGTGGTGTTAACGTGCTGACCACCTGCGCCCGAGGCACGGTAAACGTCAATACGTAAGTCAGACGGGTTCATATCAATTTCAATATTGTCGTCAACTTCTGGGTAAACAAATGCAGAGGCAAACGAAGTATGACGACGACCACTTGAGTCAAACGGGCTTTTTCGCACTAAACGATGCACGCCAGTTTCGGTACGTAACCAACCATACGCGTATTCGCCAACAAAGCGAACTGTTGCGCCTTTAATTCCTGCAACATCGCCGCCAGTAGCTTCCACTAATTCAACTTTAAAGCCTTTAGCTTCGCCCCAGCGTAAATACATACGCAGCAAAATATTACACCAGTCTTGTGCTTCAGTACCGCCAGAACCAGATTGTAAATCAAGGTAAGCGTCGTTTGAGTCATGAGGACCGCTAAACATACGACGAAACTCTAACGCTTCTAGTTGCTCGTTCAAGTCTGTTAGTTCGCTTTGTGCTTCATCAAAGGTTTCTTGATCTTCGGCTTCTACAGCAAGCTCAAGTAAGCCTTCAACGTCGTCAGTACCCGTCACTAAAGTATCGATAGTTTCAACAACAGCTTCTAATGCCGACTTTTCACGGCCGAGAGCTTGTGCGCGTTCAGGTTCATTCCATACGGCTGAGTCTTCAAGTTCGGCGTTAACTTCTTCTAAGCGTTCTTGTTTAAGAGCATAGTCAAAGGTACCCCCGAAGCAACTCAGTACGTTCGCGAATTTCCTTGATTTGGTTAATCACAGGATTCACTTCAAACATGGTCATTACTCCAAAATGGCTAGGTTATTACGCTCCTTAAAAAGGAATTAACGCAATATATTATCGTCAAATGATAAAAACGCCCGATTTTAACAAAAAACCGTGCGCTTTATTAGCACTTTATGCGATCTATTCTAGATATTTTTTAGCTGGCTTTTTCTAGCTCTCGGATAATTAATTGCAGGGTGAACTTGCCTCTAAACTCATTTATATCGAGCTGATACGCTGCTTTAACAAATTGTGCGTTGTTATCTGGCCATTCTTTTACATCAATGCCAAAAGCTATGGCATCAACTAAGCGGCCTGATTGATGTTTTAATACCAGTTTTAAATGCTTTTCGCCCACTATACGCTGCTGAATTAACTCAAATGTGTGCTCAAATACCGGTTCAGGAAATTGCTGCCCCCAAGGGCCCGCTTGTTTTAATTGCTGGGCAAAATCCATGGTAAAACACTCATTTGGCAACTCGCCATCGGTAAATACAATGCAGCGTTTACTTTCTTCACTAAGCTGGGCGCTAACGGCAGTATCAAAGGCGTGTTTAAATTCGCTAAATTGCTGCTCATTAATACTTAAACCGGCCGCCATGGCATGGCCACCAAACTTACTAATTAAGTGCGGATCGGCCGTACTTAGCCCTTCGAGTAAATCGCGTATGTGCAGCCCTTCAATTGAGCGACATGACCCTTTTATCTCACCGTTTTCGCCACCCGCAAATATAACTGTTGGGCGGTGGTATTTTTCTTTTAAACGCCCGGCTAAAATACCGATAACACCTTGGTGCCAATCCTCTTGGTATAAACAAATAGCGTCGGGAATATTGTCATCATTAAACGCTAACTTATCAAGCACAGCTTGCGCTTCATGCTGCATGCCTTGCTCTATTTCGCGGCGTGCAAAGTTTAAGCTATCTAGCTCACTAGCAATGCGCCTAGCTTGGTTTATATCGGTACTGAGTAAGCAGGCTATGCCTAAACTCATGTCATCTAAGCGCCCTGCGGCATTTAGGCGCGGAGCAAGCGAAAAACCAAAGTCGCTGGCACTCAATCTTGAGGCATTACGATTAGCAACCTCAATGAGGGCAGTAATGCCTGGGCGAGTTTTACCACTGCGAATACGCGCTAGTCCTTGGTGCACCAATGTTCGGTTATTGGCATCAAGCGCCACTACATCGGCTACAGTACCAAGCGCAACTATGTCGAGCAGGTCGGCTAAGTTAGGCATAGGCTGCTGCGCAAAATGATTTTGCTCACGCAGTGTGCTTCTAAGGGCAATAAGTAAGTAAAAAGCCACACCAACACCTGCAATCGATTTAGACGGAAAGCTGCAGTCGTGCCTGTTCGGGTTTACTATGGCATCGGCATTAGGGAGTGTTTCGCCCTGTAGGTGATGGTCGGTAACCAGTACTTTAATATTGGCGGCTTTTACAATATCAATACCCGCAATACAGGAAATACCGTTATCGACTGTAATTACTAAATCGGGTTTAAGCTGTACTATTTGCGCAGCTAACGCCGGGCTTAAACCATAACCTAAGCTAAACCGATCAGGTACTAAGTAATCTAAATGAGCAAAGCCAAACATGGCCAAGCCTTGCATTAATGTAGCGGTACTGGTTGCACCATCAGCATCAAAATCGCCAACAATTAAAATATGGCTTTGGGCATGTAGCGCCTCAATTAACAAGTCGCAGGCTTTGTCCATATCTTTAAATAACTTAAAGTCGTGTAATGTGGCGGCGCTGTTATTTAGCTCATCGGCATGGGAAACATTTCGCGTGGCATAAATTTGCTTAATTACAGGGTGTAAATGACTCGGTAAATGTGAATCATCGACGTTTTCGCGCGTTTGGATCGTTTTTTTCATGCAGATTTTTAACTTATTTGGTTCATCATAAATATACAAAAAAAGGCCTTTCGGCCTTTTTTTATGCGCACCGTAAATTTAATTACTATGGGGCTTTACTAGCGTTAAGCGCAGCGCTTAATGCGGCAGCTGGCTGATAACCTGGGATCATGGTGCCATCTTCTAAAATAATAGCAGGTGTACCGGTAACACCAAAGCTTTGACCTAGCTGATAATGCTCAGCAACTGGCGCACTACAACCTTTAACTGCTGTAGTATTTGAGCCACTTTTAGCTTCGGTTAGTGCTTCTTGTTGATCTTTAGCACACCATACGTTCATTAAGTCATTATAACCTGAACCTTGTAGGCCACCGCGCGGAAACGCTAAATACTTAACGGTAATACCCGCTTCAAGTAAATCATCTAGCTCACGGTGTAATTTACGACAATAACCACAGCTAATGTCGGTAAATACGGTAATGCTATGTTTTTCGTTAGGTGCTTTGTACACTATCATCGAATCTTCGTATTCTTTTAACCCAGCTTGGCGTACGCCGTTTAGTGCTTTTTCGGTTAAATTACTACGATTATTTAAGTCTATAAGTGTCCCTTGCATTAAAAACTGTCCGTCTGGGCTTGCATAAAGCACACCTTGATTAGTGATCAGTTCTTTTAAACCCGCTACTGGGCTTGGGTTTATTTGCTTAACGGTAACACCAAGCGCGGCAAATTTAATAACAATAGGATCATTAGCGTTAGGGGCTACAGCCACATCATTCGCTACGGCACTTAAACTAGTGCATAACATGGCACCTGCTAACATTAATTTTTTCATAATTCTTCTCTATTTTTATAAATACATATCAATTGACCGGCTTAGTGATAATAAATTTCATATTAAGCACGTGGATGATGCTGCGCATGTACCGATTTTAATCGCTCATTTGCAACATGCGTATATATTTGGGTGGTTGATAAATCACTGTGTCCTAACATCATTTGAACCACACGTAAGTCTGCCCCATGATTTAATAAGTGGGTTGCAAATGCATGGCGCAATGTATGCGGTGACAATGACGACTCAATTGATGCCAAAATAGCATAGTGCTTCACTCTATGCCAAAAAGTTTGTCGGGTCATGCCAACCCCTCGCTTTGAGGGAAACACAAAGTCGGTGGCGTGTTTAATCATTTGCGCCCGTCCCACCTTTAAAAACTGCTCAAGCCAATACATGGCCTCTTCGCCCAGTGGCACTAAACGCTCTTTATTCCCCTTACCTTTTACAAACACCACAGCTTGGCGCAAATTAATTTGTTCAATCCGCAGCCCTACAAGCTCACTAACCCGCAAACCTGTTGCATATAGTAACTCAAGCATGGCTTTATCGCGCAGCCCCATTGGCTCATCGGTATTGGGAGCGCTCAGTAGTGCCTCTACTTCAGCCTCCGAAAGCGTTTTAGGCAAAGACTGTCCTGCTTTAGGTTGCGCAATATTGAGCATTGGCGAGTCGCTAATTAACTTTTCGCGCACAAAGTACTGATAAAAACGCTTAAGCGCACTAATACTACGCGCAGTACTACGCGGCTTTAAGCCTAGATCAACTCTATGGGCTAAATAGCTTTCAACGTCTAGGCCGGTTACAGTCATTAAATTTTTGCCTTTTAAAAACTGGCAAAACTTATCTAAATCGCTGCGATACGCCGATAGTGTATTTTCACTCACCCCTTGCTCTAAATACAAACAATCTAAAAAGGTTTCTAGGTAATCGTTATTGCTTTTTGGTGCCGTGCTTGGTTCTGAAAAGTCGTCAGCTAGCGTTGTCACTTTTGTGCTCTCATTTTTGTTATAGCCATTGCCTAAGGTATCAATTAAAAACACCTTACGGTAAACTTGAGCTTATCATATCAGGCAATTACACAGTGATAAATACGATGCAAATTGGTTTATTTTTTGGCTCTACTACCTGCTACACCGAAATGGCAGCAGAAAAAATTCGCGACATTATTGGTGCCGATATCGTTACCTTGCATAATATTAAAGACGAACCACTAAAAAATGCAGAGCAATACGATTTCATTATTTTTGGTATTTCAACCTGGGATTTTGGTGAAATACAAGAAGACTGGGAGTCAAAGTGGGACGACATAGCAGACGTAAACTTAAATGGTAAAACCATCGCGTTATTTGGCATGGGTGATCAACAAGGTTACGGCCAGTGGTTTCAAGATGCGCTTGGCATGCTACACGACGAAATAAGTCCGCAAACATTTACCCAGTTAGGTTTTTGGCCAAACGACAATAGTTACGAGTTTGAAGCATCTAAAGCACTCACCGAAGACGGTACACACTTTGTTGGTTTAGCCCTTGATGAAGACAGCCAGTACGAGCTAAGCGACGAGCGTATTGCCACTTGGGTTGAACAGGTAATGACCGAGTACAGCGAAACCCTGTAATACTGTTTATTATTGTTGTACTTGTAAAGCGCAGCCACACTGCGCTTTAATTTTATTGGCTAACTACTCTACTCTTAGCCAATATTGGTTACGATAAAAAAAGCCAATATAACCACGCACTTCTAATTTTTCACCAGCATCTTGAGTCGTTAAGCGCACTGTATAGCTTTTACCGTTATTTGGGTCGAGTATTTGACCGTCTTCCCAACTACCATCACCGCTATCAATCACATTATCAATAATGGTCATGCCTAATATGGGCTGATCTTTTTTATCGCCCGAGCACTGCGAGCACACTGCATTTTGCTTATCTTTATTTAATAATGTTTCAATGGTGCCGCTTAAAACCCCGTTATTTTCAACTATACGGACATACGACTTAGCTTCATTAGTGTCTTCATCAATGGTTTTCCAAAGCCCAACAGGCGTCATACTGGCAAGTACGCTCTGCGTTGTAAAAAATGTAGCGGCTAAGGCGCTTAATAATACTGATTTAGTTCGTTTTTTCATTATAAGTTTCCTGTATACATATAAACTCATCATACCAGCACTGTTTACCACATTACATCTTCAAATAAAATGCTTTGCATAGCGTAATATAATCTTCGCTATAGTTGTTTTCATTATCTTTTATACACAAAGCTGATTCCACAATGCTCTGGTTTATATAGCTAAAGGTCATTAGGCTTCGGCTAATCGCTTTATTTGGCGTCGCCTTTACTTGGCAATGAGTATTTAAAAAAAGCCCGTTTTGAGTAGCAAGTTCAATAAACACCGCAACCTCTGTAGTGGGTAAAATTAAGCTAAAGGTTGAGCCTGAATGACTGAGCTTTTTAAAAGCACTAATTAGCTCAGCAAAACTTAAACCATCTGTATGGCGCGCAATATTACGCGCCTTATTATTACCTTTTAAACTGTGATTAAAATACGGCGGATTGGCTATCACTACATCAAATGGCTGCGCGCTGTTAAAAGTTTGAATGCTTTGCTGGTGCACCTCTATATTTGGCCACGGGCTAGCGGCAATATTTTGCAACGCTTGTTGGTAAGCATTTTTATCAACTTCTACCGCCGTTATAGTTAACTGGGGGCTGCGCTGTTTGCACATAAGCGCCAGCAATCCCGTGCCTGTACCTATATCGAGCAAGCTGTTGGCATTACTTAAATTAGCCCATGCTCCAAGCAAAATACCATCGGTTGATACCTTCATTGCACACTGTTCGTGCGCAACTTTAAATTGTTTAAATGCAAAACCAGACATTTTTTCACCTTTTCATTCACCAAGCAGGCGTAACCGAGTATAATTAGTGCCATTGTCCTTTATTTTTGACACTCTATGCAATTTTCTGAATTTGATCTTGATAACAAGCTACTCGACGCCATTAATAAAATGGGTTACGAAACGCCAACCAGCATTCAACAACAAGCTATTCCTGAAGCACTTCAGGGGCGTGACATTTTAGCATCTGCGCCTACAGGTACAGGTAAAACAGCCGCCTTTTTAATTCCGGCTATTCAATATTTATTGGATTTTCCGCGTCGTGATCCTGGTTTTGCGCGCGTATTAGTAATGACGCCAACTCGTGAGCTAGCTTATCAAATTCATGAACAATGCGAACTACTTGCTAAACGTACTAACCTTAAAATTGGGGTAGTAACAGGCGGTATTAACTATGGTACGCATAAAGAGATTTTTGAAAAAAATAATGACATTTTAATCGCCACCCCAGGGCGTTTAATGGAATATTTAGAAACCGAAAACTTTCATGCTGAACACGTAGAAATGCTTATTATTGATGAAGCCGACCGCATGCTAGACATGGGCTTTAAAAAAGAAATGAGCCGTATTTGTGATGAAGCTAAAAATCGTCGTCAGTGCTTTTTATTTTCAGCAACCCTTGAAGGCGACAGTGTTGAAAGATTTGCTGAAACAACGCTAAACGATCCAGCATTGCTTGAAGCTGAATCGTCACGCAAAGAAAAGGCTAAAATTCACCAGTGGGTACATTTAGCCGACGACTATCATCATAAACTTGAGCTGTTAGTTAATACCCTTAATGGCCCAGACGTAACTAAAGCCATAGTGTTTGTTAAAACCCGTGAGCGTCTTGAAACGCTAATTGGTGAACTAACAACTAACGACGTTAAAGCAGCCTGGTTACGCGGCGAAATGCCGCAAGACAAACGCATGAAAGCGATGGAAAACTTCCATAGCGGCAAAACCCGTATATTAGTTGCTACCGATGTAGCGGCGCGCGGTATTGACGTGGCTGATATTAGCCATGTAATTAACTTTGACCTACCACGCACAGCCGATATATATGTACACCGTATTGGCCGTACAGGCCGCGCTGGTAAAAAAGGCATCGCTCTTTCACTGGTTGAAGCGCACGATATTGGCATTCTTTATAAAATAGAACGCTATATTGAGCAAAAACTTAAACGTCGTGTTATTAAAGGATTAGAGCCAAAGCATAAAGAAGCTAAGCCGCCGGCTAAAAAGCGTAAAGATCCGGTTAAAATGAAAGCGAAGAAAAAAGCTAAGGTTAAAAAGAAAAAGTAACTTAAGCGCATACTGTAAGTAGTATTATATTAGCCGACAAAAATGTCGGCTTTTTAATGCCTGCTCCTCCATAACTGCATGGTTTAGGGCTATGTAATCTCTACTTAGTTTTATGTAACAATTGCCCACCTGAATTCCCACTTAATAAAATAGCCTTTATTTTCAGTACATTAAATATGGAACGATAATTGTAACTATCATGGTAACTCTGCCTAATTTGGCTACCCGATTAATTGCAATGTAAGGATATGATTATGAGCCGTTTAAAATTAACTATCGCTTTAGTATCATTTTGTTGTTTGTTTTTATTAGCATGCGCTACAAAAGTGAGTGCTACAACAAATATGGTTGTCGTTAGCAGCCTAGCAACCCAACCAAACTTACAGCAATCGATTACCCACACTTTGCGTACCAACCCCAATTTAGCGCTAAGCGATATTCGCGTACAAGTTAAAAATGGTGAAGTAGATTTATACGGTAAAGCGCAAACAGGTTTTGAGCGTGCGTTGGCACAAAAGTTTTTAGAAAATATGGATGGCGTAAAAATCATTCGTAACAAAATTGATATTATTTAAGTTCTACTTAAATAACTTACATAAAAAATGCCGCTTATTGCAAAATAAGCGGCATTTTTTTCAGTGCTCATATATTCAGTAATCAAGCCCAAGCTTAGTAATAAGCCAAACAGGCTAACTACTTTTTAAGCTATGAGCTCTATTTAGCTCTTTGGCGATTACTCGCTACCTTTGGTTTTGTATTGGCCTTATGAAATTGGCTAAAACCAGTATGGCGCGTTAATGCTGGGCGCCCACCTCGACTACTTCCTTTTGCAGCTCTTTCGTCGCGCCCTTCTTCTGGCACTAAGCAATTTGGCGCTTTACCTATTAGGTTAGCTTTACCCATTTTGCGCAGTGCTTCGCGGATCATTGGCCAGCCCGCAGGATCGTGATAGCGTAAAATTGCTTTATGTAAACGACGCTGGCGCGCACCTTTCGGCACAGGTACTACTTCGGTATTATTTTTAATATTACGCAGTGAGTTCATCTCGGTATGATAAATAGTGGTCGCATTTGCCATTGGAGATGGGTAAAAATTTTGTACCTGATCAAGTTTAAAGTCGTTCGACTTAAGCCACAAAGCCATGTTTACCATGTCTTCGTCTTTAGTACCTGGGTGCGCCGAAATAAAGTATGGGATTAAATACTGCTTTTTACCCGCTTCTTTTGAGTACTTATCAAATAACGCTTTAAACTGATCGTACGCTCCCATACCTGGCTTCATCATTTTTGATAATGGTCCATCTTCGGTATGCTCTGGCGCTATTTTTAAATATCCACCTACATGGTGAGTAACTAATTCTTTAACGTAACGTGGATCTTGCACGGCTAAATCGTAGCGTACACCCGAGGCGATTAATATTTTTTTAATGCCTTTAACTTCACGGGCTTTTTTATACAGCTCAATTGTTGGCGTATGATCGGTATCCATATGCTTACATATTTCAGGGTATACACACGATAAACGTCGACAGGTACTTTCTGCTTTTTTGCTAGTACAACCCAATTTATACATGTTGGCTGTTGGGCCACCTAAGTCAGAAATAACCCCGGTAAACCCGGGTACTTTATCTCTAATTTGCTCAATTTCTTCAATTATTGATTCTTGCGAACGGCTTTGAATAATCCGCCCTTCATGTTCGGTAATCGAACAGAAACTGCAACCACCAAAACAGCCTCGCATAATATTAACTGACGTTTTAATCATGTCGTAGGCAGGTATTTTTGCATCCCCATAGCTAGGATGAGGAATACGTTGATACGGCAAACCAAATACGGCGTCCATTTCATGTGTTTCTAGTGGATATGCTGGGGGATTAACCCAAATAGAACGATCGCCGTGGCGCTGAAAAATAGCACGAGCACAACCTGGGTTAGTTTCTTGGTGCACAATACGAGAAGCATGTGCATACAATGGCTTATTCACACTTACTTGCTCAAACGCAGGTAATTTAACGTAGGTTTTTTCCCATGGCTTAGGGCGCGCTGGCTGAATAGTAATAACCTTGGCGGCTTCGGCTTTTAAGTCTATACCTGCTTGTTTAAATTCTGATTTGCTACAGCCAACATCATCTGCGCCATACGGGTTTGGAATTGGATCAATTTTACCTATTTTATCAATAGCGGTAGAGTCACTGCCACGCCAGCCTGGTAAGGGCTCTTTACGAATAACCGCAGTCCCTCGTACATCCTGAATGGTATCGGTACTTTCGCCCGCTGCAATACGATGAGCAACCTCAACCAGTGGGCGCTCCGCATTACCATATATTAAAATATCGGCTTTAGCGTCAAACAAAACACTACGACGCACTTTTTCTTGCCAATAATCGTAATGAGCAACACGGCGTAAACTTGCTTCAATGCCACCTAAAATAAGTGGTACATCTTTATACGCTTCGCGGCAACGTTGTGAGTAAATGATTACCGCACGATCAGGGCGTTTACCACCAATATTGTCTGGCGTGTAGGCATCATCATGGCGCATGCGTTTTTCAGCTGTATAACGGTTAATCATCGAGTCCATGTTGCCAGCGGTTACACCAAAAAATAAATTGGGTTTACCCAGCGCCATAAACGCTTCTTTAGAGTCCCATTCTGGCTGGGCAATAATACCCACTCTAAAACCTTGCGCCTCAAGTACTCGGCCAATTACTGCCATCCCAAAACTAGGATGATCTACATAAGCATCGCCACTAATAATAATTATATCGCAGCTATCCCAGCCAAGTGCATCCATTTCTTCGCGTGTAGTAGGTAAAAATGGTGCTGTGCCATAACACTCTGCCCAATACTTTGGGTATGAGAATAAGGCGCGCTTAGCTTTAAGTGTGCTCATAAAGTTGACCGTTTAATAACAAAAGGCGCAAATTATACCCTATACCAACCTACCTTGATAGAGCACTACTTTGCTGTGCCGCGCGGTTTTAAAGTGAAGTTTCGTTATTTTTTAATACTTATACACCTAAATTAACTATTACTTTTTATAGGTTGTGGCTAAGTATCTAGCTCAATTAAAAAATAGTTGCTATAAAATTAACCTCGAAAGTTAAGCACACCCGAGTTAATATGCTAAATTAATAATAAGTTATGAGTTTGTAACCTAATTTATCTGAGGTTTTTTTATTAAAATATTAAAAATGTTAGTGCAGCTTTTATTAGTTTTACTCTTACTTTTTATCGTTATTGGCCTATTACTACCCCAGAGCTATAACGTAACAAAGAGTATTAACATTAATGCCAATACGCACATAGTAAAACCCTTAATCACTGACTTTTCGCAGTGGCATAAATGGTCGCCTTGGAAGAAGCTGGATCCCTCTGTAGAATTTTCCTTAGGTGAGCCAAGCACAGGGGTTGGTGCTCATCAATCATGGCAAAGTAAATGGGGCGCAGGTGAAATGACCACCACAGCGTTAAGTGCAAACAAAATGGTGTTGAATATTTTATTTGCTCAAGAACACATTATTGCCGCTAATGTAATATTTACGCAAAATGCAAAAACGGTCACGGTTACTTTTCAAATTACGGGGCAAGCCACGCTACCTTTAGTTTCTGGGTATGTGGCTGTGCTTAGTGAGCACATTTTAAGTAACGCAGTATCACTGGGGCTCAATAATTTAAAAACAGTAGCGCAGCTAAGTGATGCACAAACAATAATGGAAAGTCATGGCAGTCAAAACCGCACAAGCAAGAATTAATCTCGCTAATACCATAGAGTCGTTACTGGGTTATCCTATTATTAAAGTAGGCAATAATGAGGCATCCCATAATAATGAGCAAAGTTATGGCCCCCAAGGCAAGGTTAAACCGCTATATCGCATTAATAGCGACAATACCGTTTTAGCTAGAGCACAAAAAAGACAAGACTTACTGCTCATTAAACAACAGCAAAATATAGAAACAATTTTAGCTATGGCAATGGATTTTTGTCCTGACGTAGCCAGTAGTAAACAACCCGATGCCGATTGGGTAGAACACTTTGTAGCACTATGTGGTGATACCTCAAATCAATCTATGCAGTCACTTTGGGCAAAAATACTCACCGGTGAAACGCTTAACCCGGGGACTTTCTCAATAAAAAGTTTGCAAACACTTAAGCATATGACCCAGCGCGAAGCTGACTCTCTACAAAAGTGTGTATCCCTCTCTGGTTATAATGAAAAAGACGATAGCCACTTTATTTTACTGGGGTTTTATAAAAAACCATCACTATTTGATTTGTTACGTAAGGGCAATAAAGTATCTTTAAATCTAGGAAAAACAGGGATTAGCTTTCCTGATATATTAACTTTAATGGATTTAAATTTACTATATCGAAAAGAGATTGAGTCTGCGGTACTAAAAACTGGGCAAGAACTTACGTTATCGTTTTTATCACAAAAAGTAACGTTAAAAGCAAAAAATAGCGATTTAGTATTGAGTTATTATAAGTTTACGCAAACAGGTGATGAGCTATCTAAACTCATTAACTACCCGGTAAATAAAGTGTATAAGCAGTTACTTAATAGTGCACTTGAGAGTGAATTTGAACTAGCGTGGCATACTACTAAGTAGCAAAACCACGCTATATACTATTAATTAGCAGTGTAATTAAAAGTGTACTTGAATGCCCGCAAATGGACCCGATGCATCAATATTAGTGTTAATATCATCAACATCGTCTAGCTCTAATGTCATTGAGCGGTAACCTGCTTTAACAGCAACATCTATTGCTAGGTTATCAATAAATTCCCATGCAATACCCATTTGGTAATCTTGAACTTTGCTATCGTCAATTGCTACAAAGCTGCCCTCAAAAAACACGCTTAAACCGGTAAAAGGTAAGCCTGCTTCAGCGCGGCCGTAAACCAATGGTACAAAGCCTGAAAACTCAACAGTTTCAGTATAATCAGCGCCACCTTGTTGCGTAGTACCTTTAACTAAAATCTCACCATCAAACTGCTTAGCGTTAACACCCAAATCGATAGAGATTAAGTCGTTATCAAAAATTTCGTAATAAAATGTGTAATCAATGTGAGTTAAGTCACTTACTGAATTAACCGTAGTACCTACAACGTAATCTGAACCATTAAAAGAAAATGTTTTATCCAGACGTGTAGAGCCGGTAAGCTCAAGCTCTGTGTATCTTAATTTAATATTAGGTACTAATGGCACTGGATGCTCAAGTGCAGCGTAGTAGCTTACGAAGGTTTCATCGTCAAAATTAAAATTTTGTGGTGCATTTCCTTTATAAGAAAAGCTTCCTTCGTTATCCGCTTTCCAGCCATCAACACCTACATACAAGCCTAATAAGGTATCAGCTTGCGCTGCAGGCGCTAAACATGCCATTGAAAGGGCTGCTGCTAAACAATACTTTTTCATTTTCTATCCTTGGGTCAATAATTCGCTAAGTTCAATAAGAGCCGCATTGGCTCTAGAAATATAATTTGCCATAACCAGTGAATGGTTTGCTACATAACCAAAACCATTCCCATTTAATATCATTGGGCTCCATACTGTTTCTTGAGTTGCCTCAAGCTCTCGTATAATTTGCTGCACACTTACGCGTGCATTCTTTTTCTCAAGTACATCGGCAAAGTCATATTCTATCGCTTGTAAGAAATGCAATAAAGCCCAAGTAGCACCGCGCGACTCATAAAATACATCATCAATGTCTAACCATGGCGTTTTTGCTTGCTGTTGTAATGGAGAAAAAGTGGCTTGTGTATTTGATGTATTACCCGCTAAATCAGTGTTTACTTTATCTTGGCCTACACTAGCGCTTAAACGCTGACTCAAGCTACCTAAACGCTTTTCAGCTTCTTTTAGCCAACTGCGCAAGTTATCGGCGCGAGCATAGAATTGACTGTCACGCTCATGGTCATTCGCTATTTGAGTACGATATACCAATAAGTAATCAATGCCTTTTTGGTACTCACCTTCAGCGCTTGGCCACGCCCACGCTTCAGAGCTTATATTAAACTGCGGCTGTGCTTTTTTTAGAGCTTCGTGTTCAGTTGATTGCGATTGCGAACGGCTAAAATCTTTACGCATAGAAAGGGCTAAATCACGCACCATTTCGAGTGCGCCATATTCCCACGCAGGCATATCGTCCATTATTATACTTGGCGGCAAAACATCATTTGATAAATAACCGCCTGGCTTTTCGAGTAACGTACTTGCTACCGTTATTAATGTTGATGTTGTTGTATAACCAATAACAAATTGCTCATTACGTTGCTGCGCTTGCTGCTTTGCTTTTTCTACCACATTAAAACGAGCAGGCTCCGTACTCCAATAAACAGCTATTGCGTAAAAAATAATTAGTAATATAGCTAATGCTGCAACTATTTTCCCTTTATGTTGTGACATTGATCCTCCTAATGATGAGTATGTTGTTTTGATGCTTGTGATTGTTCTGCTTGTGATGCAAGCGATACCACCTGAGCATTGGTAAATACACGGTTGCCATCACTAAAATATAGTGTGAGTTTACGTTGTTGGCCTACTTTTAACGGTTCTTGTGGTTCAAAAATCATTAAATGATAGCCACCAGGCTTAAAATCGATTTGTTGATGGGCGTTAATTGTTAACGATTCAACTTTTTGCATTTTCATCATGCCATCTACGTGCGAGTGCTCATGAATTTCAACGCGACCTAAGCCATCAATAGTTGCTTTAGTCAACGTAGCCACAGTATCACTATGATTTATAATACTTAAATAACCTACACTTGAAGTTGTGGCAGGTAAAAACTCCCTTACTTGTGCATTACTAACCTTAATAATAGCAACATCCGCATCGTGATCATGCCCTGAATGTGCCATCGATGATGATGAAAAAAGACTTAAAACCGACACCAAAACAATTGAAATACACTGTTTAATCACCACTCTAATCCTTGTTAAAACATAATGCTAAGTATCAAATTTAACATAGTTCAGTTGCAATAGTCAGTTAATTTGGAGTTAAGATGCTACTTTTTTGTTATCAGCTACTAACCAGCAAAGTACCGCAATAAATAGTAACGGCCAAGCAATCATCAGCGATCCAAATAAAAATGCCAATACAGTTCCGACTAATGCAACTGCTGCTGCGCCAACTAATCCTATCGTTATTAGTACTGCAACAGCTACAAAAATAATAATAGCCGCTAAAACTCCTATTAGCTCAAGCCCAGTCCAACTTGTATCTGCAATCCAAAGCGGTAATTGCCAAGTATCAAAGTGCACCGCAGAGACAACATCAGTAAAAAATAGTAAATAAACAATTATACATACGGCTAACGCTTTCATTTAGCTCTCCTTAATTCAATCTAAATGTAAATTAGCTTAAATTATTTTTTCTTCTAGGCAGCAATGCGCAATAAAATAACCTAGTGCAATTGCAAACGGAAAACTCAAAAATAATAAAATAGTGACAAGTCGTGTTGACCACACAGGTAAATCTAATCGCTGCGCTAAACCACTGCACACACCAGATATTTTTTTATCAAGTGGATCTTTGTACCAACCACGTTTGCTGTTAAAACTATTCATAATTATCTCCTTAAGCACTCTGTTTTAAGTTAGTTTTTAAATCAGCTTTTAAGCGAGCTAATTCTGCATCTACTTGTTCGTTTTTCACCAAAGCGTCTATTTGTGCAGCTATAGTATTTTCTGAATCAGTAAGCTCGTACGCTTCTACCTGTGCTTCAATACCTTCTACGCGCTGCTCTACTTTCTCAAATCGAGAGAGTGCATGTGCAACTTTTTCACTTTGTAATTGGCTATTTATTTGCCCCCTTGCAGCCACTATATTGTGCCGCTGTACTAACTGTGTTTGCTTGGCTTTAGCCTCGGCTATTCTTTGTTGCAAACGCTGACAATCCGCTGTCATTTTAGTTATTGATTGCTGCAGCGTTTCTAGTTGCAGCTGCTTTGCTACAACTGTGTTACTAATGGTTTGTTTTTCAAGCAAAGCTGATTTTGCCAAATCATCTCGACCTCTCTCTATTGCTAGCTCAGCTTTATCCTGCCAATATACTAAATTGTTATTTTTATTTTCAATTTGACGTTTAAGTGTTTTTTCTTCGCACAACAAAGCCGCTGTCGTAATGCGACACTCAGTAAGTGCATCTTGCATCTCGCTGAGCATTAAATTAAGTAATTTTTCTGGATCTTCTGCCTTGTCTAATATCGACACTATATTTGCTTGAACAATATCGTTTACGCGATTAAATATTCCCATGAGATTCTCCTGTTAACTTTTTAAGTGATTACACAAATTAGATTCCAAGAGTTATGCCAAGTAATAATATAAACAGTAAAACACATTAAATTCAGAAACTTAAACTTATAATTTATAAATTAAAGTTACTTTTAACTGAATATGATTAAGTGTAATTAGCCAATAAACTAAACTTTTGACTATTTTTTAGGATCAAAAAAGCCATCCGAAGATGGCTGTATTTATTCATTTATTAAATTATTCACTTAGCTGATTATTCAGGTACAAAACTCAAAGCTTTATCCATTACCGATAAGTCGGCTTGTTTTCCATGGCCATTTTCAGACAGATGACGCCTAAATCCACGGGCACCAGGCTGCCCCTGAAAAATCCCCAGCATATGACGAGCAACATGCCAAAAGTTAGCCCCTAAGCGCATTTCGTCTTCAATATAACTATACATAGAGCGCACGACATCATGACGAGATTGCGTGTTAGCGATATCACCATAAATCTTTTCATCCACTTCATTGAGTATAAATGGGTTGCTATACGCTTCTCTACCAATCATCACACCATCAATATGCTGTAAATGCTCTAAACTTTGTTCAATTGTTTTAACACCACCATTAAGACTTAAATCGAGTTGTGGATAATCTTTTTTCAACTGATAAACACGTGGATAATCAAGCGGCGGTACCTCACGGTTTTCTTTAGGGCTTAACCCCTTTAACCAAGCTTTACGAGCATGAATAATAAAATCATCACACCCAACATTATGCGACGCTTCTATAAGTGCACACAAAAACTCATACGAGTCTTGCTCATCAATACCAATGCGCGTTTTAACCGTAACAGGTATATTTACTTCTGCTTTCATTGCCGCCACACAGTCAGCAACTAATTGCGGCTCACCCATTAAACAAGCACCGAAACGACCATTCTGCACGCGATCTGACGGGCAACCTACGTTTAAGTTAATTTCGTCATAACCACGCTCACCCGCAAGCTTTGCACATTGTGCAAGAGCCTGTGGATCAGAGCCACCCAGCTGCAATGCAACAGGCCCTTCGTGTTGATTAAAGTGTAGGTAGTCGCCTCGGCCAAACAAAATAGCACCCGTGGTGATCATTTCCGTGTACAACACTGTATGCTTAGTCATTTTACGATGAAAAGTACGACAATGACGATCAGTCCAATCCAACATGGGTGCTACAGAAAAGCGTCTATCGAGTGGTTTCATTGGTACACCGTGCTATATAAGTTTAAGTACATTTCGTTCAATTTAAATATCTCTTTTTTGCTTATTTACACACATTTAGATCTATTATTAATAAATAACTACACCGTAGGGAACAATCAAAAGGGGTGTTTTAGAATATAAAATCAGGCGTATCTGCGCTAAATTCAAACATTATTATATCAGAATAAGCAAAAAATATAGATACCATTTATATTGAAAACGTCAGCGTTCAAAGTTCAGCCACCCACATTTCACTTTCTTGCAGACGTAAAAAAGCCCGACTATTTCTAGTCGGGCTTTCTACAATTTGGAGCCTGGCAATGTCCTACTTTCACATAGCAAATGCTACACTATCATCGGCGCTGTTTCGTTTCACTACTGAGTT